>NZ_JBFTNT010000001.1:0-183801 GCF_056397585.1 Pedobacter sp. 05L430
TCTTATCATCCTTGCATTCCCTTATTTACTAATAGCAGAACAGGTATCGTGTAACTGTCTGGACAATTTAAATGAAACCATTGTTAAAACTGAAATCAACTATGCTGGCTTCCCCACTAAAGTGGATGCAAAGACAAAGTCTGATTATGATAATCTAATAACCAGTCTACGTGCAAAGGCAGGAAATGAAAGCAATGCAAAAAAATGTTTCTACCTCATAAAAGACTATATAAGATTTTTTAAGGACAAACATTTCTCATTATCCTACCTGAATAAAAATGATTACGACAATGAGAAAGAAGACATTGATGAATCTTACTTCAAAATCCTGAAACCTGACAATAGCGTTGAAGGTATATGGACCAATCCAGACAGCTCAATCACCCTGGGAATAAAGAAATTTCCAGATAACGAATACAAGGCCATTATCCTTAAAGCAAAGGATGAAAAGCTTCCAAAAGGTTTGGTTTATTTTAAACTAAAACCCCACAAAAAGGGTTATCTGTTACAACAATACAATGTGTTGAACAGTATAGATTTTTATGCTCAGCAAAGAGGCGGCTTACTGCAATTATGGAATTTTTCACTTTTTGGAAGGATTTCACCAAGAGAAATGACCGCTAGTGAAAAAAGGGAGTTAAACACATGGAAGAATAATAACAATGGATTAGATTTTAATCAGTTAGATGAAGAAACCAGTTATATCAAAATTCCAACCTTCTTTAACAACGACAGTAAGATCGAGAAATTGGTTGCAACAAACGACAAAGCTATTAGAAATAGTAAGTACCTGATCATCGATCTCCGTGGAAATGGAGGAGGCAATTCCGGCTGGAGCTTTCTATTGCCTTATGTAATAACCAATCCCATTAAACAGGACGCCCCCTTACTTCGCATATCAAAAGACAATGTCCAGATTAAAAGATCGGAGCTTGAATCTCTTGTAAAAAATCCTTTGCCMGAGGATGCAAAGAAATATTATCCCGATGAATATATAAGCACACTCAAAAAAATCTACGAGGAGCTCCCGACCGCTAAAAGTACCTTTTATGAAGTTCCTGGATTAACTATTCCAATTGATTCTGTTCTCGGCAATCCCTCCCGGGTAGCGCTAATAACTGATGAACTTTGCGGGAGTTCTACAGAATACTTTTTTCAATTGATGAAACAAAGCAAAAAAACCACAAGATACGGTTCAAATAGTGTAGGAATGATGGATTATGAAGGCCCAACTTCAACAACTCCACTTCCATGTAGAGAGCTAATTCTAATGATGCCCGTTTCARAATCGAGCTGGACCGATAAAAATCCAATTGATGAGGCGGGCTTTAGTCCTGATGTTAAACTCAAAATACCAGGAAAGCAGTGGGTTGAATACATCGTTAAGGATCTAAAAAAGAAAGGATAGTGAGTTCATTCATTGAGTAAGTTTTCTGATTCATCACATTTTTACCGTTGTTCATCACATTTTAATAAATCAGTTCATCTAAAGGTTATTATTGTGTTAAAAAACAATCAGGTATGAAAAAAAATATTGCTCTATTGTGCTTAATGTTTGTTGTTATACAGGCTTCGGCCCAGTTTAACCTTATGGGAAAAATCCTAAATTATACTGGCAAAGAAGATCTAGTCGTCAACATTCCATTGGTATACGGTTTTCATAAAGAGAATTCTATATCTATTCCTGTAGCGAAAAATGGCACATTCAATATCACCCTACCTACTGAAACACAAAATTTTGTCAGCTTGATTTTTCAAAGACAGTTTTACACGCTTCTGATCACCAGGAATAAAAATTTAACAGCTAGTATAAACGAAAATAATAAAAACCTTGAGCTCTTATCAGGTACTGCTTTGTTGGAAAACAAGCTGCTGCAAAAAATCAACATAATGGAAAATCCGGCCTTTATGGAAGAACAGGCAGCACATCTTTATGGAGGTCTTAATTTTACTGAATTGAATGCTAAGCTGATCCAGCCTTATCTTGCTAAACGAGATGAAAAAATCGATATCATAACGGCCTCAAAAATTTCGTTGAAGAACAAAAAGCTGATCATATCAGAAGTAAAATATCTTGCTTACAATTATCTAAATGATTTTGCGAGAACACAGCTCAACAATAAGCCTGCTATCGACAGCATGATTATTAATCTTTTTGATAATAGCATCATTAAACCTGAAGTTTTTCCTGCTGGTCTTCAGTATTACTCCTTTGCCGACAACTATCTCCGGTACCTGGAAACCAAAGCTTTTTTAAAGATTAAAAAAGATAACATCAAGCCCACCGAACCGATACCGTACTATGGGATCAGTTTAGATAGTGCCAATGTAGTAGTAAAAAAATATGGAAAGCCATATTGGAGGTGGGTGGGCAGTACCAAGAACTTTCCTGAACCAGTTACCGAACAGTATACATATCAGCAGATCATAAACTTGTACTATGACAAAGACCTAAGGCAAATCGCTGCGCTTTCAGAGGTATTTAAAAAGCGGTTTCCTCAAAGCAAATTTAATCAGGAGATTGATCAAAAAGTAAATTCATTAAGGCAAATGCTTGCTCAGAACGAATCAAACACTGATATCGTGGTTTTAAAGGATTACGACAAAATACAATCAGTTTATGATGTTATAGCTAAGTATAAAGGCAAAGTGGTTTATCTTGATGTTTGGGGCACATGGTGTGGCCCCTGCAAAGAGGAGCTTAAATTTATGCCTCAACTCAAATCTGCTTTTACCAATAAGGATGTTATATTTCTTTATCTGGATATGGATGAGGAAGATCGCGATGCCATCTGGAAAGAGTTCATTAAAGTAAACGGGTTAACAGGAGTACACTTCCGTAAGAACAGACAAACTATAGCCCCGCTGTGGAAAGAATTATTGGCAGACAACCAGGATAAAGCTGAATACTACCCCCAGTATTTCATTTTTGATAAAGAGGGAAAGGTAGCCGTAAGTAAGGCTTTACGCCCAAGCGACAAAGAAGCACTGTATCAGCAAATCAACTCTGTGTTAGTTCATTAATTCTGAATAACAAGAAGGTCATCAAATCAACCATTTGGGTTTTAGCTAAGCCTTTTTCAGACAACTTATATTCTACCCTTGGCGGTAGTTCCTTATAAGCCAATCTTTCCAGTAGACACTTCTCCCAACTCTTTTAGTTGTGAAAAGTGTCTACTTCACAATTCAGAAAGCACTACCGTATAGAAAGATCATATTGAGTACGTCATTCTTTGACTAACAACTTCAAATACGTAAAAATCTTCCCACTATGCTCCGCTTCGTGATAATTAGCGGCTTGTAAAGCCTGGACATGATTTTTCACTTGAATTCCGATGGGTAACTCAAACGGGTTATAGTTGACAAATAATCTGGATTCAAGATCGGATTCAAGGTGGTTAACTGTATCAATCAATAAATGTTTCACCTCGTTAACATCCGGAGTAATTTTCCAAGAACCCGGAGACGATCCAATTTTGAAGGACTCCATGAATTCCTTAGATATATACATTGGTAACCCGCTACGCATATACATATGCCTCTGTTGAGAAGTAATACAATGACCGATTTGCCAAATTATATTATTGTTAAAACCCTCTGGAATTTTAAATAATATTTCGTAGTTACTTGTTTCCATTAATTGCAATAGCCTAATCCTGCTAGCTCTTAAAATTTCACATTCGAAACGTTCATTAATCATTTAAGTTGGTTTAAGTGCTTAGCATCAGAAGAAGCCATTATGTTCTCTAAAGTAACCTTTTCCTGTTGAAGTTCAAACTTTCTCCGATTGATACACAGTCATGGCTTACTTAGTGATTTAAGATGTTTGCTTTTCTTGTTCTTTTATCAGGAAGCTTGAGTAAATTGCGAATAATTATATACTTGAACGATGTCAAATTTTGAGACGCTTTTCTATTACATTCAAGAAACATCTGGCAAATCGCTCTCAGAGGATGACAAGCATTTGTTAATGGCACATTTTAAACCCAAAAAACTTCGAAAAAGACAATACTTCTTACAGGAAGGGGACGTGTGCAAATATATTGGGTTTATTGTAAAAGGATCCGCCAGGACCTTTACGGTAGATGACAAAGGGCATGAACATATACTGAAATTGTCTTTGGAAAACTGGTGGATAGTGGATTTTGAAAGCTTTTACCTGTTAACGCCAAGCCGCTTTAATATTGAAGCGCTGGAGAATCTGGAGGTGCTGCAATCTACCAATGCTCAAATTGAGGAGTTTCTTAAGCATATACCTGCCTTTTCAGCGATGTCCAACGTAATTAGTCAAAATAACACCATTGCAACACAAAAAAGAATGCAGGCCGCTATGATCTATACCGCTGAAGAGCGTTACGAGGACTTGATCAGCAATTATCCGCAGTTTCTACAACGGTTCCCGCAAAACATGATCGCTTCTTATCTGGGCTTGTCCCCGGAAACTTTGAGCAGATTAAAGAAAAATTCTTTTAAATAAATCTAATCTCAATCGATATAAGCAGTAGTGACCGCTCTAGCATTCTACTGCTTTGCTTTTTTGCATCTTTGTTAAGTTGTTATTTTACAAATCCTTATCCGATTAAAGTGATTAAGGTCATCGCCTTAACTTGATCTGGGTCAAGCTTACTTAATGATCCATATCAATATCCAGTTCCCTGTAAGTCAGGATCTTTGGATATATTAATACATAAAAATCATGAGTAAATTAGAAAACAAAGTAGCGGTAGTTACCGGTGCTTCGAAAGGAATAGGTGCCTCTATCGCCAAACACTTTGCGGCAGAAGGCGCAAAGGTAGTTGTGAATTACGCTTCAAGTAAAGAAGGTGCAGATAAAGTGGTGAAGGAAATTACTGACAACGGAGGCATAGCCATTGCGGTACAGGCCGATGTATCTAAAGAAGCTGATGTAAACAGGTTGTTTGAGGAAACTAATAAGGCATTCGGCAGCCTGGATATTTTGGTAAATAACGCGGTTTATCAGGGATATGCACCTATTGAACAGATATCAGCAGAAACTTTTCATAATAGTTTTAATGTCAATGTACTTGGTCCCATACAAACTATTCAGGCAGCTTTAAAATTGTTTGGTGATAAGGGTGGCAATATAATCAATATCAGCTCAGGCGCAAGCAAGATGCCTCTTCCGGGAGCCTCGTTATATTCCGCAACTAAAGCGGCTTTAGATGCCATAACGATCTCTTTGTCGAAAGAACTGGGTATCCAAAAGATTCGCATCAATTCTATTTTGCCGGGTGCTACGGAAACAGAAGGTGCAGCTAGTGCGGGCGTCACTACCGGCAGTGAGTATGAAAAAATGTTTATTGCCAACACACCACTTGGTCGCAGAGGTAAGCCCGAAGATATTGCGAAAGCAGCCGTATTTCTGGCTTCCGATGATGCCGCGTGGGTTACGGGTGAGCAAATTTCCGTGTCGGGCGGAATGTACGGCTTTTAAATCATGCTGTGGTTTTGAGTCCCCGACGGTGATCATCGGGGACTTTTATTTGCCTTCAGAAACCTTTGATCGGACCATGTCCCTACTACATATTCTGTAGTGAGTCAGCATTTTGAAAATGCTCACCCCAATACAAAAAAAGCCTCCAAATCATCGATTTGCAGGCTTTTATACGTTTTGTTACTCATTTCAGTGGTCCCGACGAGAATCGAACTCATATCTAAAGTTTAGGAAACTTCTATTCTATCCGTTGAACTACGGGACCAATAATAAATGCTATTAAAGGATAAATAGTAATAGCAGGCGCAAATATAATAATAAAACAATGCCTTTAAATAGTACTTCCAACAAATTTAACTTTCATAAAAATGCCAGCAGGAACCACCCTGCTGGCAAGCCAAACTAATTTACAAGCATTTATTGCACCTAAGCTTGTTTCTTTAAAGGCCGTAGGCACTGATTTCACCCAGCACCATATTACTATCTGATCCTTGAGTACCAACAAATTTAAAATATCTTGCTTTTGGACTATTAGGAAGCACATAACGTTGCTCACCGTTCAAGTTATGATCGAAATCAAAACTTCCCTGGCTTACCCAGGTTACATTATCTGTGCTGGTTAAAAACTCAAACTTATCCGGTCCACGTTTATCTCCCCCAGGTGAATCAAAATCTGTTCTCCAAACTCCAAATTGAGTAAGTATTCTAGGTGCACCCATATCAATTACTATCCAATGTGGATAATTTGAACAACCAGCACAGGTATGCCAACGAGTATGCTCGGTCCCGTCAATAAAATTAACTGCTGCATTATCCCCTCCTGGATGTTGAGACGAAAACGCAACAACATGCCAGTCTCCTTTATCAATAGAGAACAAACCACCATCTGAATAAGACGTATAGAACTTATCAACACTCAATGAGTCTGGCCTAAATATCGTTCTAAACTGGTAATTTGTATTTGCCAGCATGTCGGTTATTTCTGTAGTTTTCACTTCAGTAGTTTTAAGAAGCACCGGGAATATTTGAGTTTTGGCAGCTCCCGAAACATCTGTGTATTTAATCTCTGAGGCATAAGCTCCATTGGCAACATCAGCACCACCCCAGTTTATAGTTAACTTGCCCGCCGCATTAATTAATGTAGAGTTTACGGGCCTGGTTAATAATTGTGATTGATACCTTTCTCCATAAGAGCCACCATTTACTTCTACCGGAACCGAGATATTTCCCTGCGCATCAAAGGTACGGATAACGAATGTGTAGTTTTTTTCTTGCAAATTGTCTACCATTACTTTTACCGTATCCCCGGTAATCGCAGCAACATCAACAACTACAGAATCGGCAAAACTATTCCAATAAACTTTGGCTTTAACAACAGTCTTATCAACACCCTTTGGCCATACAATTTGAACCCTGTTTCGCCCAGACTGTGCAATTGCTATTGCTTTTCCGGGGTAGACCAAACCAGAAGGGACAACGTATTCTTTATATGTTGCATCCATCTTTCTACAGGCAGAAACCAGACAGATTGCGGCAAATAATATTAAACTGAAATGATATGTCTTTTTCATAATACTATGTTTTTTGTTTAGATAAGCCATCTATGGTACTATTTGTCCAAAGAATTTAAGCTCCATGATTACTACCTGCCCCGGGCTACTATAGGTCTCTAAAGATTTCAAACGAAGGTACCGTACCGCAGCGGGTTGCGTGGCGAAATAGAAATCAGCCCCCAGGTTACAGGCATAATTAATATCTTCATTTGTTTTTTGACCTAACGGCAAGTTTGATGGTTTAAGTGTGGTAAATTCACCCAGCAAAGTCCAGCTTGTCCAGCTGCCATCCGGATTTGGGGAATTTGAGCCATACAGTTCAAAATTTTTCAAACCAGATCCGGTATAACAATGGTCATTTTGTTCCATGTATTGTTTAAATCTACTCAGCAAAACTTTTTTCCCTAAGTCAATCGTGATCCATTGCGGTAGAGATGAAGCGTTTGATGAAGCATAAAGTCTTCTATCGGCTAAGCCATTCCATAAATTCTCAATATTATAACCGGCATTAGCAAGAGCAACCTGATCAGTAGGTAATACCAATTTTTTATAAGTATCGCTTGGTATTTCGATTTCAGGTTTAGGAGTTAATGTCTTAATTATCGTATCAGATTTATTATTCCAGCGGTCCCGGATGTACATTGCAAATTTTTGTGCCTTAGCATCAAAACCGCGGGCGGCAAAATCTCCGGCGGTGGCTGCTGTATAAAAGGTCCTCACCGTAACCCAGTTATTGTTTCCTGTGGTATCTTTCAATACTACTATTGCCAAGTCCGCTTTAAAAGGATTTAATATAGCTACGTTAACCCCACCGAAGGTTTCTTTAAAAACTGCTGATTCAAATACAGATTTAACAGGGGGTGTTTTTGGTTGTAATTCAACCAAAATCGGTTCAGATTCTTTTTCGTTGGCAGCCACACTGTATACCTTCACTGTGTGAACCAATTCATCTCCAAAACCTACCAAACGAAGGGTATCTGTATATCTCGATGATTTCGCCTCTCTAAACACACCTTTTTGTATTTCATACACAGCCTTAACATAAGCCAGGTTTAAATCTGCAGGAAGCTTGTAGGTTAATATGCCGCCCCCTGGGGTTGCCTCTACTTTTATATTGCTAACTTGCATCGGAGCAGGTGTATTTCCATCTACAAAATCCATCCGCCCTTCTTTTGAACAACCGTACCATAAAAGAGCGGTGAACAATGCTCCGATAAAATATATTTTTTTCATTTTCTCTCTTAATTAAATGATTAGTCCTTAAACGATATGATCTACCAACCTAAGTTTTGAGCCAAATTTCTATTGTTAACAATATAGTTTTCGTCAATAGGCCAGAAATAGTCCTTTGATCCAAACGACTGGTTATAAACCACTGTAGTTCTATAGTAGGAAATAGGTTCTGTTTGTGAAAGATCCCAACCAAGAATTTGCTTATTCAATTCGGTGGCAGATTCTTTCCATCTTCGAAGATCCCATAGGCGCTGCGACTCAAAAGATAGTTCAATTAACCTTTCCTGATGAATAATAGCGCGCATACCGTCCTTATTCTGGTATTTTACTGGATTGGTCGAGAAGTTAGTCCATGATGCAGCAACCGTAGGCAAACCAGCCCGGGCTCTCACTAAATCAATATATTTGTTTACTTCTGTACCCGGCCCTTCAGATTCGTTTAAGGCTTCGGCATACAACAAATACAGGTCAGACAAACGCATAATTGGGTAAGGATAGTTAACAACCGAATAATCATCTTGTGAATTGATCACGTTTTGAAAATGGATCAGCTTTTTAAGATTATATCCGGTCACAGTATTGAATCCATATTTACCTTTACCGTTACGCTGTTTAAATTTACCTTCTAAATAAAATAGCCCCATAAAATCTTTGTCGTCATAACGTCCGTGCCCGTAATAGACAGCTCCATCAAATCCTAAGTCGGCATAAAAACGTGGCTCCCTGTTAAAATGTAAGCCTACCGTAGTATAGCCCTTATGTACATATAGCCTATCTGCATCTCCCGAAACCCGTAAATTATAGCGGCCTGTGTAATCATAAGTTTTGTCTTCGTTAATCGGAACACCATTGGAGGAATAGAACATTTCTGCAATTTTTAAAGGTGGCGACAGCTCACCTCTGGTGATCACACCATCAAGATATCTGGGATCCCACCAGCTAGATATTAACCTTTGTAAATTATAGGTGTCCGATTGTGTATTTGCCCAAATGACCTCGCTATTCCATTTTTCTGTAACAGCACCATTAATACTTAATTGGGTTTTGATGGTATCGCTAACGATAAATTGCTGAAAGGATGGATTATAAATATACAATTTCATCCCTGCTGATGCACACACATCTATTGCTCTTTTACAGGCAACAACCGCAGTATCCCATTTAGCTTTAGAATACGTAGTATTAAATAATTGCGTTCCATTCGAGTTTTTTAAAGCCGACTGGTCTGTATTTCCGTTAAATAACGGGCTAGCTGCAGTAACCAATACTTTTGCCCTTAAAGACAATGCAATTGGCAAGGTAATACGCCCTGCTTCTGTTGCCGGACTGATTATGGTTAATGGAAGACCAGGCGCTGCCTCGTTAAGCAAGGTTGCAATGTAATTGAAGCAGGAATCCACGGGATCGCGGAAAACTTTTACCTCATTAACATCCGCAGAGATGGGTAAATTATTTTTAATCAAGGGAATTGGCCCATACATTCTAACTAAACAGAAGTGATAGTATGCCTTAAGAAATTTCACCTCTGAAATCCAGCTAATCTTCTCTTCTGGTTCCATGTCTGGCACCTTTCCAATGTTTTCAAGAAAGATGTTGCAATCTCTTATTCCCTGATACATTTGCTGCCACCTGTCGCCCAATGGACCTACTTTACTTTGAAATCCTTTGGCCATGTCTAAATAARCACCTCTTTCGGGTATTTCCCAGAGCTCATCGCCACCAACCATTGCCGGATCATCTCCCAACTGGCCATTTTTCGGCATAAAGGAGTAGCAAGTGTATAAAAATTTCTTCGCCTGTGTACGTAAGGTAAATGCATTATCAATGGTAGCTACGTTATCAGGCACAACATCCAGAAATTTTTTGCAGGAACTAAGCCCGGCTAAAAAGACCAGAAAACTGGCTCCGAGTATAATATATTTTCTCATAATTTGTATGATTTACTTCAGTGAAATATTTAGACCTACGTTAAATACACGTTGTATAGGATAACCTAAACCATCGCCACCCATTTCTACATCCCATAAATTGAACTTACTGATATTGAACAAGTTGGTTGCATTCACATAAAGTCTAAAACTTGATGTATGTAATCTTTTTTGGATACTGTTAGGTATCTTATAGCCAATTTCAACTTGTTTAAGTCGTAGAAATGCGCCATCACGCATAAACCAGGTACTTCTTTGATTGTTGTTGTCATTAATTGTGGGACTTAATCTCGGCCAAAGCGCATGTATATCACGTGAATCTTCAGACCAGTGACTATCAGCATAAGCTTTTAAGAGTTGGGTCTCATTATTGAAAGGAGATGTGGCACGCGAGTCAATCCAGAATGACTCATTTGATAATCCCTGAAAGAAGGCAGAAAAATCAAAACTTTTATACCCCGAAGAAAAACCAAAGCCATAAACTACTTCCGGTAATCTAGGGTTGCCAATAGGTACCATATCCGCGCCTGTAATCTGACCATCGCCATTTACATCCGTATATTTAATGTCTCCACCGCCGTAAGGTCCGAAATTTTGTTTTGGAGAGTTTGCTGCTTCTACATCATCAACAAACAGACGTTCTGCAATCAATCCATAATCCTGGAAAATAGGGTGGCCAATGCGGCTACGGTATTTTTCATTATAAACTGGTTCTTCATAAACGGTAAATTTACTTCTTGCATAGGTAAAATTTCCGGTTGCTGCAATCCAAAAATCCTGCCCTACGTGTTGATTATATTCAAAGGAAATATCCGTTCCTTTTCCTGAAGCTTCACCAACATTGGCTCTTATATCAGCCGTTAAGCCCATGGTAACAGGAATTGCCGCTCGGCTCATTAGTATATTTTTACGCTTTTCTGAATAAACCTCGGCAGTGATTTTTAATTTGTCAAAAAGTCCTATTTCCAACGCTAAATTGGATTTAGTTGATTTCTCCCAGGTAATATCTTCATTGGCATATCTGGAAATATTTACTCCATTTAAATAACTACCGGCACCAAGTCCATTCCCAAAAGTAGCCCCTCTAATGCTTGCATTCATGTCTACATTAGAAAGGTAAAAGAACCGATCTGAAGGTGAGCCAATCGCATCATTTCCAATTAACCCATAGGTTGCTCTTAATCTTAAATTATTTACGATGGGTTTAATTTTCCCGAAAAACTTCTCATTAGAAAGCGTCCAAGCAACACCTACAGACGGGAAATAACCGTAACGCTGTTTAGCAGCAAATCTTTCTGATCCGTTATAACCAAAGTTATACTCCAGATAATAACGACTATCATAATTGTACGTTGCCCTGCCCGAAACACCCATATTTCTGGAAGGAAGAGATTGTTGAAGGTCACTACCATTTGCACTTAAATTGTTCTGCAACATAGCAACAATCAGGGCACTAAACCCATGCTTTGCGAAACTACGACTGTAATTTATCTGCCCTTGTCCGTAAAATACAGAATTCAGAACTCTATTTCCTGGAGCATAATTTAAATATTCTGTCCCAGTATCTTCATTCATAGCGTCTATTGCATATGTATTATCTACAGGATCATAACCTATAAGCTTATAGAAATAAGGATTATAAGCCCTGGTTACATCGAAAAATGTGGTGCGGTTAGTATTCATCATCACCTGTGCATTAAGCCCTTGAGTTAAAAAAGAAAGATCTTGCTTAAGTTCTAATTGTGCCAGCATCAATGATCTTGAAGAATCCTTGTAGCCCCTAACCAAGTCTGCGTATGGATTTGTATATCCACCACCGCCTATGTCAGAGTTACCAAACATGATGTGTTTTACAAATTGGTGCTGCTCATCGACAGGATAATATTGGGGGAAGAGTACCGGGTTGGAACGCATTACCTTTTGGTACATTTCGGCACCACCATCTATAGGGCCCGTATATTCGTCAAAATTACCACTTAAACGAACCACCATTTCAGTTGTTTTGGTCAGGTTTATATTTACGTTAGATCGAAGCGAATAACTTGTTAAATCTATATTGTTATTGAAATTATTCCGTTGATCTACTTTTAATAATCCATTATCCTTACTTAAGGATCCGGAAACAAAATACCTTGCAACTTCGCCACCTCCGCTCACATTTAGATTAGCGCGTTGATTGGTGGTATAGTCTTTAAAAACCAAAGCCCTCCAATCATTTGCCGGATAAATATTCGGGTTTAAGCCTACTCCGGTATTAGCAATTTTTTCGTCGCTATACAATACTTGTCCCAAAGGATTGCGCGTTAATACGGCTTCGTTAGCCTGCTTCATGTAGGTAACAGGGTCTGCAAGTTCAATATCCTTTACCGAGGCTGAGAGCGAATTTTCTAATCGAAATGAAATTTGTGCCTTACCAACTGCCCCCTGCTTTGTGGTAATCAAAATTACCCCATTTGCTCCACGGGCACCATATAATGCCGTTGAAGTTGCATCTTTCATCACAGAAAAACTGGCAATATCATCGGTCTGTAAACGGGCGAGTTCAGTTGTACCAACCTCCATGTTATCAATTAATATCAGGGGATCATTTTTATACCCAAACGTAGTAACACCGCGTATAAAGAAATTTGCATTGTCTTTACCTGGTTCCGCACCACGCTGAAATGCAATCATACCTGGAATACGACCCGCCAGAGCCGTTGTTAGATTGCTTGATGGAATTTTAAGGTCTGATACCTTAACAGACACAACTGAGCCTACTAAATCGTTTTTCTTCTGAGTGCCAAAAGCAACTACTGCAACTTCTTCAAGCGCATTTTTATCATCGGGTAATAGTTTAACATTGACTGTATTTTTATCACCAATTGTAATTTTCTGTGTAGCGTATCCAACAAAAGAAAAAATCAGCACTTCCAAATCACTGTTTACCTGTATGCTGTACTTACCGTCGGGGCTGGTCATTGCGGCACGTTTAGGTTTAGAACCCTMAACGGTGATTGTAACATTCGGAATTCCCACTCCTGTTTCGTCTAAAACAGTTCCCGTGACGATGCGCGGGGCGGCAATTTCATTTAAAGTCTCTATTTCTCTCAATTTCAGTGCAAAAACAAAATTGCACACCATTGAGAGAGCTATGAGAACAAGCGTTTTTTTCATACCTTTACTCTGTTTAAATGTAAATATTCGCAGCTAACGGATCTCTAGGTTGCTTCCGTGGTTCCGTGCTGCACTAAAAGAATTGTGACATTTGACTGTTGGCTATTCAATACTTCTTTAGGCCAATAAAGAAGTATGGATAGTTGACATAAATGGATGTATAAGTTCTATTTCATAAGTACCTGCCTCTCTGTAAATAAAACAGAAAACGATACTGCATTTTAATAAGAATGAGAGGACGCATACTGTTTGGTTTGTATTTGGTTAATACAATAATAGTTTTTGCAAGCATCATCCGCAACCTGTTCTGTCTGATGCAGATACACTTACGCTAGCACCATCTATCTGTTTCACAATGAATTCCTTGCCGTAACTTTAAAAGGAATTGCCAAATGCCCCTTTAAATTATCAAGAACCATGTTTGCTGCGGCTTCACCCATCATTGCAAAATTGGTCGATATGGTTGTAATTCCTGAGAGGATTAGCTTCTTTATCGGTGTCTCGTTATAAGATATGACCCCTATCTCAGAACCAATTTTGAGTTCATTATTCACTATTTTTTCTACAAGTTCAACCAAATGGTCTTCCCTCAAATTAATATATGCCGTTCCCGGTACAAATGTCTCACTTTTCAAATCTGACAATACCTCATAGTTAAAAGCATACTTCAGGCAAAAATCAGTAAAGCCGGTTAAGATCTTTGTGGAATAGTAACTTTTAGAAGGAAAAATAATTTTAATAGTATGATAGTTACTCAATCTTACTTTAAGTTCTTCAAGTGCATAAGATATATCATTTTCGAAATCCTCGTATACCGTACAGAAATCACCAGATATTTCCGGGATCAGCTTGTCAACCAATACCAGTTTCTCTTTTGGCAAGCTGTTTATCAATGCGTAAGCTTTGTCATGTTCATTAAAGAAATGCGGAATAATCACAACCTTGTTATAACGATCTGGCTTATTTTCAAGAATTTTTCTGAACTGACTAAAATTGTTATTGTAAACATAAAAATCTATGGATACATCATGTCCTAGTTTAGCAGTAAAGGCATCATATATGATTTTCTTATGGTCGCTTAGTTTATTAAAGAGGAGCAAAATTTTGAAAGGTTGCTCAAATTCAGCATTCGATACAAAATAGCCTTTCCCTGGCACGGAATCTACAACTCCAAACTTCTTTAAGCCCAAATAAGCCCGTTCAATTGTATTTCTTCCAACCTCAAGGCTTTCACTTAAATAGTTAATGGAGGGCAGTACATCATTAACATCTATCTCGCTGGTTTTAATAGCATTCAGTATAGAATCGAAAATCTGAAGATACTTCGGCGTTTTTGAGTATTCATTTATTTCAATTATTTTGAGATAATTTTTCATAATAAGAATAGTTTATCAGTTCCACCCCGCAATCCCATAATTGATTATCTTTAATATTTCGTTAGCAAATGCCCTAATCTTCAAAATTATTGGTTAAGGGTGCGGAAGAAATAGAGAATCTGATAAATCAAATGTACTTTTTGGCAGTCAACATCCTTCTCCCGGTCAGCCTTTTTATCAAAAAGGACAAAGAAAAGTGCATTTTGTAAAAATTTAGTAGCCTAAACCTAGCTTCTATTCTAGTTAGTCCATGTTGAGTTCATGGTAAGTCCATGTCCAGTCCATGTTTTGCCAATAAAAACTTGGATATACCACTCATTATCAGTAAATTCTAATTTTATTTTTCCGTAACCGAACTATTCTGCGCGTTTAATTTTAAACCACCAAACGATGGGAAGACTTGACGGCAAATACATTAGGGGGCTAGTTGGCGACTCTGTTTTTAAAAAAGTCGGCAAAACACAAATAGTTCAGGGCAAATCCAAGAAAAAGATAAGATAAACTGTTGCGACTAAAAAAGCGGCGGGTATTTTTGGCAAAGCCAGTAACCTGGCATCTGACATCAGAGTGCTCCTTTCGCAAACTATTGGCGAACATGATAGTATGGCCATCTCGCGATTTACCGGAGAAAATGCTCTGATACTGAATTCAGCTTTGATCCGTGAATCACAAACATCTGATTTTTCAAATGCTGTATTTGATAAGCTTAATGGTTTTGAGTTTAATATAGATTCTCCGGTAAGAAGGCTTTTGTTTGCCCAACCCACGGTTACAACAACCGGTGAGGCCATTAAAATAGCCTTGCCTGAAATGCACATCCCAAAAGACCTTAAGTTCCCCACCGAGGGGAACAATTGCATTTTAGCTTTTCAGGTGGCATTATTTGATATGGAAAATTATAGATGCCGGAAATAGGAAACACAATCTATTGAAATAAGATATGAATACAAACCGCTTACTGTACCCGCTACAGAATTCAGTTTTGATACCCAAGCCGGATGCCTTTGTGTAATAACGGTTACGCTTCGTTATTACACAAAGACCTTTGCCGGGAACTTAGGAATTAATAGTAAATCCTTTAATCCAGCGGCTATATTAAAAGCCTTTATAATTCCAGGAACAGTAAATCCGGATGCAACTGACGGCTGGAGAGAAATGTCATTCAATGTAAAATAATAGTGTGATTCGATTATCGAATCACACTACCATTGCTATGATTTTGTACTGGCGATACAAAAGCCAGTTTGCCATCCGAATCTTCAGACATTAAGATCATTCCCTGAGATAGAATACCCTTAATTTCACGAGGGGCAAGGTTTACAACCAAACTAACCTGTTTCCCAATTATTTCTTCTGGTTTATAATATTCGGCGATGCCAGAAACAACCGTTCTTTGATCTATACCTGTATCAAGCGTTAGCTTTAATAGCTTTTTGGTCTTTTCAACCTTTTCTGCTGCTACAATTGTAGCTACCCTGATATCAATTGCTGTAAACTGTTCAAATTGGATGTTTTCCTTAGCAGGCTCAACTGTTGCTGTTGCAGCAACATTATCAGCTTTGCTCTTGTTAAGTTTATCTATTTGAGCTTGTACAGTTTCGTCTTCGATTTTATCAAATAGTAACACAGGCTCATTAAGCTGATGTCCGCGTTTCAACAAGCCCATTTTACCGGCATCTTCCCATAAATGACCGCCGTAGTTCAACATTTTCTGCAATTTATCGGCAGTAAATGGTAAAAACGGTTCAATCAAAATTTCTATAGTAGCAGCAATTTGCAAACTGATATTTAAGATGGTACGAACACGATCTTCATCTGTTTTAATTACCTTCCAGGGCTCCGTTTCTGCCAGGTATTTATTACCTAAGCGAGCAACATTCATTACCTCCGATAAAGCCTCTCTGAAGCGATAATTTTCAATCGAAGCGCTGATTTTTGCAGGGTACGCAGCCAAATCATCAATCACTTGCTGATCTTCCGGAGTTTTAGTCATGCACATTGGAACTTTCCCTCCGAAATACTTATGGGTTAAAACTACCACCCTATTAATGAAGTTACCTAAAATGGCAACCAGTTCATTGTTATTTCTTGCCTGAAAATCTTTCCAGGTAAAGTCGTTATCTTTTGTTTCAGGTGCTGTAGCAGTTAAAACGTAACGCAAAACATCCTGCTTATCTTTAAATTCAACCAAATATTCATCAAGCCAAACTGCCCAATTTTTAGAGGTCGATATTTTTTGACCTTCCAGATTCAGGAACTCATTTGCAGGTACATTATCCGCCAATATATAATCGCCGTGGGCCATTAACATTGCGGGGAAAATAACACAATGGAATACGATATTATCTTTACCTATAAAGTGAACAAGCTTGGTTTCATCATCTTTCCAGTATTGTTCCCAGTTGCCATTTTCTACCTCGTTTTGGTTAATGTAATATTCTTCAGCTTTAGGGTTCCAGATACCCAAACGAGCATATTCAAATAGCTCTTTTGTTGCCGAAATATAGCCAATAGGCGCATCAAACCATACGTACAAAACTTTACCTTCTGCACCTTTAACCGGAACTTTAATACCCCAATCCAAATCTCTGGTCATCGCACGAGGCTGTAGGCCCGCATTAAGCCAGCTTTGGCATTGTCCGTATACATTTGGTCTCCACTCTTTGTGGCTTTCAATGTAGATTCTTAATTGATCCTCGTATTTATCAAGCGGCAAAAACCAGTTCTTTGTTTCTTTGCGTACTGGTTTCTCTCCAGATAAAGTAGATTTAGGATTGATAAGATCCGTTGCATTTAAAGTACTTCCGCAATTTTCACACTGATCGCCGTAGGCATTTTCATTTCCACATTTAGGACAAGTACCAGTAATGTACCTGTCGGCCAAAAAAGTCTGTGCCTTTTCATCGTAGTACTGTTCAGTTACTTCTTCCGTAAAAACGCCTTTATTATATAGTGTTTCAAAGAAATCTGAAGCAGTTTGATGATGCATTAAAGAAGATGTACGGTGATAAATGTCGAAAGAAACACCAAGTTCTTTAAAGGAATCGCCAATAATTTTGTGGTATTTATCTACTATAGCCTGAGGGGTAGTTCCTTCTTTTTTTGCCTTTAAGGTAATCGGAACTCCATTTTCGTCAGATCCGCAAATAAACTTTACATCTCTTTTATTCGAGCGCAAATACCTTACATAGGTATCTGCAGGTAGGTAAACGCCGGCAAGATGTCCAATATGTACAGGTCCGTTTGTATAGGGCAGCGCAGCCGTAACGGTATATCTCTTTATTTTACTGTTATCCAAAACTATTTTTATTATTTTGTCAAAGATAAGTGTTTTATTAATGATTAAACAGCCAGCATATTTAAAAAAAGGCGACAAAATTGCGATTGTCTGCCCAGCAAGCAAACTTCCAAGAGGTATAGACTCAGCGGTACAACTCTTCGAATCCTGGGGCTTGGAAGTAATTATCGGGAAGACCGTTCATGCTGAGCACCACCAGTTTGCTGGTGATGATGTTCTGCGTACAGAGGATATTCAATTTTTTTTAGATGACCCCACTGTGAAAGCAATCATTGCTGGACGAGGGGGGTATGGTTGTATTCGAATTGTAGATGATCTTGACTTTAGCACATTTGTTGAGTATCCCAAATGGCTTGTCGGCTTCAGCGACATCACAGTATTGCTTTGTCACATCTACGCTCAATATGGCATTCAAAGTATCCATGGACAGATGCCTTATACGTTTAACGAGGCCACACCCGAGTCTTTAGCTTCTTTGAAGGCTGCGCTATTTGGTGAGGAAATAAGGTATGATTACCATCCATCACCATTGAATCGCGAGGGATATATGCAAGGGATTTTGATAGGTGGTAACCTTACTTTATTGGTGATGACGATTGGTTCAGCTTCTGAAGTCGACTATGAGGATAAGATCTTATTTATTGAAGATATAGGGGAACGTCCGGCAGCAATAGATCGCATGATGCACATGCTGAAGCGGGCAGGAAAACTGAATAAACTAAAAGGATTAATTGTTGGGGCTTTTAATGAGTTGCCTGAAGAGAAAATTCCTTTTGGACAATCGCCTGAAGAAATAATATGGGAAGTAGTGAAGGAATATGAGTATCCGGTATGGTTTAATTTCCCTATTGGGCATATGGATGATAACCGGGCAGTGGTAGTAGGTAAAAAAGGGTTGTTCATTAATTGAACAACCCTTATGTTAAAACTTTAACTTCTATTTCGTAATGTTAATTGTTACTTTTTGACTGCTAGCATCATTTTTAGAGCCAATTGTCAGCGCATTTCCGTCTGCGGTTGCAGCACTAACTAAAGTTAATGTAGCAGTAGCAGTGGTTGCTGGAGCTACAATAACTCCTACTGGAACAGCAACAGTTGCTACAGAAGTCAGTGCATCCCTGGCAATTGTAACCGTTTGATTAGGCAAATTTAATGCCCCTTCAACTTTGTAGGTAACTTTAACTGTTTGCTGAATTGATGTTCTTAAGGTAAATGTGAATGTTCCTGATGCACCTTCCTTGATAGTCTTTGTTGCTGTACTAGTTAGTGCTACATAAGCAGGAAGGCTATTACTGAAATCATAGTTATCTCCAGGACCTTTCTTTTCACATGACTGCAGGAAAAATACTGCAGTCAGAGAGAGTAATATTATAAGCTTTTTCATATTTCTATTATAAATCAAACCACATTTTTTCGTTATACCTTACAGTTGTTTTCGGCGCATTAGGGTTATTAGATATCTCATTCGTAATTGGATATTCAAACCTTCTAAAGATTGGACCGGCAGGTGCACCTATAGGTAGTGTAAGCACAGGAACTTCACTTCCGTCCGTTCCAGATCTTCTCCATTGCGTAAAGGCATCTAGACCTCGATCCATTTTATCAACCCATTGTTGTTCATGAATTGTCAACACCGCATTAGCTTGTCCGCTAAACGCTGGAAAAGATGTTGAGAATACACCCGCCTCGGTAGCGCTCACACCAAAGAATTTACATGATTCTGCGAGCCCTTGTTTAAATAACGTATTCGCCTTACCCAAATCTACTGGAACTCCCAATCCTCTTGCATACACTTCGGCTTCTGCAAATAACTGCTCTTGATAAGTATACATCACTTCTGGTGCAGCAGGAGAGTGCAAAGAAGCAGCAATCCTCGGATTAATAGCATCAACTGCGTCTGCTCCAGGTACAACACCAATATACGTTGCTTGCCCTGCAGGCTTATCAAAAAACTTCGGAAGACGAGGATCAACAGATGGAGCAGCATTCATAATATCAACAACTGGCTTGCTGGCAAAGAAGAAGTTCTTTCCACCATTGTATTKAAGGCTAATTGCATATTTCGGGTTTCTCTTATTAGGAACGTCCTGGTATGGTATGGCAACATTATCTGTTACACCATTTACCATCGCTTGTGCAGCGTCATTTACCAATGTTCCAATAGCCGCAGCTTTAGAAGGATCTTTATCCACCATTGTTAATAAGGTACGCAGCTTCAAAGATTTAGCTAGTTTCTTCCATTTAGCGATATCTCCTTTGTAAAGCAGATCATACCCATCATTATTAGCTCCAATTTTTAATGGGCTTGCCTCATCAAACTGTGCTAATGCCTGATCAAGAAGTGCCAGTGTTCCTTCCAACACTGTTTTCTGATCGTCAAACTTAGGATATAGAATCTCTGCCTTCCAGGCTTCTGTAAATGGAACATCTCCAAACGTAGTAGTGATGTCATAAACCATCATCGCCAACAATACTTTACTTTGTGCTGCCGCATTATTATTTGCAGGAGATGCAGCTTCTGAAAGCTTTATCGCTTGCTGAAGGTTTGCGCCACCCCYAACATACAGAGATACCCAGGTGTTATTGAAAAAGTTTGCAGAAAAAGTATAAATATCAGGACTAGGGTCACCACCAGACCAACCTGTTGGGTTGTTTCCACCAGCATTTAAAGACTGACCCGCTAATCCTATTGGAATGTACAAATCACCACTTGACCTTAAATTCATATAAGCTACCGTTGCGTAAGAGAATAGCAATTTCGGGTCAACCTGTTCAGCAGTATTTGGACTTGTATTTATATCCAGATATTTCTTGCATGAAGATAGCGTCAGTAACATAGTTAAGACACTAAACGTATATATAATTTTTTTCATTTTCATTAAATCTTAATTCTGATATTGAAACCAATGGTTCTTGTTGATGGTATTGAGTTAAACTCAACCCCTTCAGCAACACTCTCTGTTCCGAAGAAGTTAGCCTCGGGATCAATGTGTGGAACGTTATCATGGATAATCCATAAATTTCTGCCTTCTACACCAATCTCAGCTCCTTTAATAAATTTAACACTTGTTTGGAAAACCTTAGCTGGAATTTGGTATGATAACCTTACCTCTCTAAGTTTCACATAAGAAGCATCAAAAATATTTGCTTCAGTATTTGTAGTGGTGTATTGTGCCCAGTAATCTTGCATACTTGTTACCGGTGTTGTATTCGGAACAAAAGTACTTCCAGAAGCAACAACTCCTTTATCAATAAATACTCTTCCTCTGTTTAGCAATGTTTCTTTAGCTAAACCACTTGTTCTTAGTGAAGAAACAGAGTTAGAATAGATCACACCGCCTTTTCTAATGTCTACCAAGAAGCTCAATGAAGCTCCTTTGTAAGAGAAAGTATTGTTAATTCCACCTAACCAATCAGGACTCATATTACCTAGTCTTTTGTCGCTCACTGTTTTCCTCAATCCTGTTGCTTCATCAATAACCAGGTTTCCTGCATCATCTCTTAACCAAGCAACGCCATAAATACCAAATGATTTGCCAGACTCTGCCTTGATTGAAAGTCCGCTCCATCCGCTGGCTAGTGAATAAGAAGCAAGGTTGGAAGGCAATTCGATTTTCTGCACGTTTCTGGAGAAGTTAACATCCATGTTCCAAGTAAAATCTTGTGTTTTTACTGGGATCAATCCCAACGAAACCTCTACACCAGAGTTTTTCACAGAACCTGCATTCAATAATGCGGCAGAATAACCTGTCGATTGTGGCAATGGAAGTCTTACGATTTGGTCAGAAGTATTCGTATTATAATAAGTCACATCCAAATTAACACGACTTTGTAAAAACCTCAATTCAGCACCAACTTCATATGAGGCCTGATTTTGTGGTTTTAAATTAAGGTTCGGAATCGTAGCTGGGCTACTGAACGCAAGTACTCCATTGAATGGGAACGTAGAACCGTAACCATATTGAGCAAATGCCGCACTAATTGGAGAATATTGGAATACGCCTTGATAAGGATCGGTATCACTACCTACGTTAGCGTAACTCGCTCTTAATTTACCATAGTTGAACCATTCGCTCTTTGGAAGTAACTCACTAAATACAAAACTCGAGCTTATAGACGGATAAAAATATGATCTATTGTTCGCAGGTAAAGTAGACGACCAGTCATTTCTTCCTGTAACGTTTAAAAACAAATAATCTTTGTAAGATAAGCCCACGTCACCGTATACACCTTGAATGCGTTTCTGATTTGAAGTATTTGTGGTAACCACACTTCCTGCGTTTGCATAATTATATAGCTGATCAGCTATTAATTGTTGAGCATCTGAAAGGTCTCTGCGGTAGAAGTTTTCAAAGACATTGTATCCACCAATTACTTTCAAGCTCAGATCCTCTGTTAATTTTTGGTCAACAGTAAGCAACAGGTCATTGTTAATGATTCTATTGTAAATATTTGCTGCATAGAAATCACCTGTCAAAGATCCAATTGTTCCTTGTCTGGTTACCCCTCTTCTAAATTCGTTGTAAAAGTCAGTACCCAAATTATTTGAAATCGTTAACCAATTCAAAGGTTTATAGGTTACTATTGCATTACCAAATACACGATCAACAACATTTGAGAAGTTGTTATTGTTAACTACCCAATAAGGGTTGTTACCAGTTCTTGTAGGTGTTAGCGCAATTTGTTGTTTGGTAACCGGATCGAAATAGTTGTCTTTTAACACCTTTGTATCGATCGTTCTAGGAAGACCATAAACAATTGATTGAAGTACACTTGGATTGTTAGAACTTTGTACCGGACGACCGTCTGCTACAGTACGTGTGTAGTTTACATTTGTTCGTACATCAAGCCCTGGCGCAACATTTCTGCCCGCATTAAAGCTTACAACATTCTTTTTCAACTTTTCATTAGGAATAATACCGTCTTGAGTAGTATTGGTATAACCAAAGCGATAATCACCAGAGTCGCCGCCACCGTCAAAAGAAACAGAGTTGATATAGGTTTTTCCAGTATTATAGAAATCCTTTACGTTATCTGGATATGCTTGTAATGTAATCTGTTGACCAAGGTAGTTAGTAAAAGTTTTGTCTTGTACTTCAATGATTTTTGGTCCCCATCCATTCAAACTAGAGCTATTGACAGTTGGCCCGCTGCTATATACACCTTGAACACCTTGGGCATATTCGTTTTGAAAACTAGGTAATTTCAATACATTATCAAAGCGAGTAGAAGAATTTACCGTAATGGTAGTTTGTCCCTTTTTACCTTTTTTCGTCGTAATTACAATCGCTCCGTTTTTTGCACGAGCACCATAAAGTGCTGTCGCCGCTGCACCTTTAAGAACAGTCATTGACTCGATATCGTCAGAGTTTAAATCTCCGGCTCTATTTCCGTAATCTGATCCAGCGCTACCCTGAGGAACCGAACTAGTCGAAATGGTATTAACTTGCTGTGAACTATTATCCACTGGCAAACCATCGATTACAAATATCGGTTGGTTGGAAGTACTACCCGAGTTAAATGAAGAAGCTCCACGAATGATGATCTTAGAAGAGCCACCTACTGTTCCTGATTGAGCAGTAACCCTAACACCCGAAACTTTACCCGCCAGGGAATTGATTACGTTTGTTTCTCTAGCCTTTGTTAATTCATCTCCCTTTAAAGTTGTAACAGAATAACCAAGAGACTTAGCCTGCCTTGCTATACCAACCGCAGTTACAACAACTTCAGTTAAGGCTTTAGAATCTGATTCCAGAACTGCGTTAACGGTACTCCCAGAGATTGCTAGTGTTTGGACAGTGTAGCCTAGGTAGGAGAAAGATAATTCGGTAGAACCTGATGGTACAGAGATAGCATACTTACCATCTCCACCTGTTTGGGTTCCAACTTTGGAGCCTTTAATCAACACAGTTACTCCTGGAAGTGGTTTTCCATCTTCCTTATCCGTAACCGTACCAGTAATTGTTCGGTCTTGCGCCATTGCAGAAGTTGCAACGAACAACAATATGAACAAACTTTGTAAAAGTTTTTTCATAAAATAATAAATTTAGGTTAGTTAATAATGGCCTAATATATAGCGATTTTGATATGCAAGCATATTTTTATTGTGCCCCACAAAAACAAATGACAATAAAATGACACGAAGAGATGTTATCAAAAATTCAAAAAATACACCATAAAGAGAACAAAATTTCGAATATAATCCGCAAAAGTTGATTTGATTTCGAATATATCAAAAAATGCCGACTTTTAACGAATTAAAAATTGTTGCAAATATTACATAGGAATTAAAGAGAAATGCCGTGATAATTTTGGCGCACTTTATGCTATGGCCAATTTTAGGACACTAGGTGAAGTCCCAACATTCTAGCTGCTAAGAAATATATAAGGATAAGATGAGCCTGAGCATAAATAAGCTATCGGCTTCTTTAAAATAAAAAAGCCAGCCCAATTTTGGCTGGCTTTTTTTTATTTATCTGAATGGATTAATGATCATCCCCAGAGAATTTTGTTCTATGGTAGCCTCTAAGATTATAAGAATCTGGATCATCAGAAAATTTAATTGTTAATGAAATCGAATCTGTTACAGCTTTTGAGGAAGGACCTATAGCGCCATTTTTAATGATCTTACCATTTGTAATTGTCATTGTTAATGGTTCATCAGATTCATATTCTCCTACATTAGGGGCATTTTCTGCCGAAAATGTTAGGTCCTGAACGTTCACATTAATTTTAGAAGATACATGCTGACCAGGGCCTGCCCAAAAACCACTTGCATCCATCCACATTTGAGTAGAAGAATTATCTGCGGTATTATAAGTTATAAGCTGATAGTAGCCTCCCTCACCATCTATTTGCACCCACCATTCTCCAGACATGTCCTGAACAGCAGTGCCGCCAATAACTTCATCCTTCTTACATGCAGAAAGCATTATTACAAAAAGTGCTAGTATATATGTATATTTTTTCATGTCTTATGATTTTGATTATTGTTTACTAAATGATCTAACAGCAGGTCCATATCCGGCATTATCCAAAGCCCATGAGTAACTGCCGCCGTTCATTGTTCCAACCGTGGAACTGAAAGCGCCCATAGGTGAACCTTGCGGTGGAATTTGTATTGTCGATCCAGTTGGATTGATTGCCACAACCTTATCTGTATTTCCTACGGCACCGCCAGGGTTTGTAATAAAATAAACTCCTGGAGCTACCTTGGCCCATACCGCAAAAGTAGCAAAACCAGCTCTTTTATAAGTACCCGAATAATCATTCCCGGCAGCATCTGCTTTGGTATCATACACAACAACATATCTAGCCTGTGATGCAGAAAAACCATCAGAGTTTGCGGCAGAATACGTAAGTGTATAAACCGCTGCAGCTGCAGTATTAACTTGTCCGTCGGTCTTAACGTCGATTTCATCTTCACCAACCTTAGCCACAACCCCTGGATCAGTATAAGTCCCACCCTTGGCCACAAACATATATTGGTCGCCATTTACTGTTAATATAGGATAAACAGTAACCTTTGAGATTCCAACCGTTCCTTCAGGATAGTTAAAGGAATCGTCTTTGCATGACAGAAACGTCATGACCAAAATTCCTATAGCAATTATATTTAAATATCTTTTCATGATTCTATTCTAAATTATTAATCAATATCCTATTTTCCCCACCAAACTTTTGTATAGATTGGAACTTCAGCTGGCGTGTTTTTATTTCTATCTCTCGAAGATGCAGGAAAAACTAACCTTTTCGGGAACTTACCAGCTGTAACCCCATTCTTAGCATAAACCCATTCTCCTCTATGATTAGGTAAGGCGGCGTTCTCAGGATCGTAAGACGGATCTGTTGAGTAAACCGGGCTGTTTTTGGGATAACCAGTTCTTTGTTGCTCAAAGAACGCTTCTATAGTATGTCCAGATCTTGGTAGCGAAGCCCATTTTTGAACGATAATTTGCTCTAACTTATCCTCAAACGAGCCTGCGCTTTTATATGCATACTTTCCTCCTGGAGCAATAAATGCCGCACCTCCACTTTGAGACGCTTCTGCAAATGCAGCGGTTACTCCGGCATCATATTTAGCTTTTGCTCCTGAACCGCCAAAATAACGCTCTAACGCCTCAGCCTGCATGAAATAAGATTCTGACTCATTTATAAACCATACTGGATCAGTTGCATCTTGAGCGGCAACTGTTGCAGATGAATATGATGGTTGTTCTTGAGCTGTTGCAGCAAAATCACCCTGATGCATTGCCGTAGGAGTTGCTGTTCCAAAATAAGTAACAGTTCTTAAATCTCCATTTTTAACCAACCAGGTAGTCAGTGTTTTACTTGCTCGGACGTTAGTAGTTGTATTTAATCTTCTGATATTATATTCGTAGAAAGGATTACTATTGTTAGGCGTTCCTTCAAACTCAGCAATACCAGCACTCATTGTTAAAAAGTTAGCTCCATCAGCATAAAGCTTGGTAATTCCAGCCTGCGCTTCAGCTGGCTTTGCATTCACCATTCTTAAATACATTTTTAATTTCAATGTATTCGCAAATTGAACCCAGCTATCCATGTCGCCATTAAATAGAAAATCACCTTTAGCTTGGCTGGTTGTTAGCGGTGCTGAAAAATCTTTAGCCAGGGCTGCATCGATTTCAGCCAATAAAGCAACATAAATACTATAGCCATCATCAAACTTTGGCTGTAGGTTCGCTGCACCTTGGAATGCCTCAGTATAAGGAACTTGGTCGTAAATATCAACTAGTACCTGATAAGTGTAGGCTTTCATAACTGTAGCCATTAAATTGTATCTCCAATCGCTTCTCTCCTGTGCCAGCTTTATAGACAAATTGAAATCGGCAAGTGATCCAGACAACAATCTGTCATAAGGGCCATTCAGATCGACTCTAGTCAAATTATAAGTATCAATTGTTTTGTATTGATTAGAGGCATTTGATTGAGTCCAATACTGAGACCATATGCCTCCAAGTATTGTCAACTCGCCCCCTACAATCCCGGCTGTCCCCATAATTCCCGACGGAAACAACACCTCTGGAGAGGCTTGCTCTATTGGCGGGTTATTAGGATCAACATTTACATCCAATGTTTTCTTACATCCAAACGTTAAGAAAATCAGTGCTGATAAAATCAGTGGTTTATATTGTATATTAATTTTTTTCATCGTTCAAATATTAAAATGTAACTCTTAAGGATGCTCCGAAGAACCTTACTGGAGGAGCCGTTCTAAATTCACCGAACTCACTGGCCAAATCAACACCCTGGTTAGAAACCTCAGGGTCAATTGTTCTGTTCGACTCAGGTAACCAGGTAAGTAGGTTTCTTCCAAAAACAGTAAAAATAGCTCTGTTTGCGCCTATTTTGCCCGCAATAGTTTTCGGCAAGGTGTAGCTTAATGAGGCTTCTCTTAATTTCAGGAATGTTTTATCCAGAATACGGTTACTATATACCATTGCTTTATTTGTTGTTGGATAATAGTAATCATCAATCAAACCTTCTGTAATTGGGGTCGTATTTTCCTCATATCTGATCAGGTTTCCATTCGCATCAGTAATCTTCTGTACTGAGTTAGGAACAATGAAAGGGCGACGATCGTTAAATGTTGATTTAACATCAGCACCAACAAAATTTAACAAATCTGCTGTTCCAGAATAAAATACCCCACCTTTTTGATAGTCGAGCGTAAAGCCTAAACTAAAAGATTTATAGGTAAACATATTTGTTAATCCCATAGAGTAATCTCTTTGGATATTGCCATATTCTTTATTTGTAGCTGCAACTACAGGGAATCCGGTTCCATCTACCACAATCTTTCCATCAGGAGAGTATTCTGGGCCGGGAGCTTGAAAAACACCAAGTGGTTTTCCTTTTATTGCCACTAAATCTGCATCATATGCATTATTAATAATAACCTTATCCAAACCTGCCGGTAGCTCCATAACCATATTGCGCTGCCTGCTAAACGTGTAGGTTAGGTCCCAATTAAAATCAGTTGTTTTAACCGGTTTGATATTCAGTGCTGCCTCAATACCTCTCACCCTAACTTTACCAAAGTTCAAGATCTGGAATAAGTAACCACTTCCAGGATCAATTGGAACAGGTAAAATTTGATCAACCCTTAATCTATTAAAGTAGGCAACATCTAAGCCAATTCTATCAGATAAGAACCTGATATCACCACCAAACTCGTACTCTTTTACACGCTCTGGTTTAAGGTTAACATTATTTAATGTATTTGCAATAGAATATCCTGCCACTCCAGCTACCGGAAATCTAATGTTACCAAAACCTAATGTAACGTTGGTTGCATTTAAAACATCAAAAACCCTGTATGGATCAGTATCACTACCTGTTTCTCCATAACTTGCCCTTAGTTTAAGGAAGCTTATTGGAGTGCTTTTCATATCAAATGCTTCAGAAACAACATATGCCAAACTCGCTGCAGGATAAAAATAACTATTGTTTCCTGTTGCCAATGTTGATGACCAGTCGTTCCTTCCGGCTAAAGTTAAGAAAAGGTTGTTTTTATACCCCAAGGTTGCAGAAGCATAAGCACCAAACAAACGTCTGTGTCTTTCGGTTTCTGTACTAGTTGGCTTATTTGCCGAATTACTAAGACTAAAGAATCCCGGGATGGCCAGATCTTCTACAGCTGTAGTAAGAAAACGCGAACCTCTGTCATTATAGTTAACCCCAACTACTCCGTCTATATCGAAATCAGAGAAGGTTTTTTTGAATATCGCATTAAGTTTAGAGTCATATTCAAAAGTTTTAATAGACTCTTCTATCACTCTACCAACATCTGCAGCTCTTTTAGCACCTTCAACGTTTCCACCATCATTGTAACTACCCAAAGTTGGTGCATTTTTGTTGTGCCATTGTCTATCCCCGGCATTATCAACATCAGCTCCTTGTTGGAATTGTAACTTCAGCCAGTCATTTACAGTAAAGCCAAAATTAACATTCCCATAAATACGGTCATTTTTGTAACGACTACCATTCTCATATATAGAATAGTATGGATTTTCTGCATAAGGAGTAAAGTAGTTGTCTACATTAAAGAACTTGTTTTTATAATCTCTTAGATCTTTAATTGGAATATCCTGCGGAATTTGCAGAATATCTTCATAAAACGAAGAACCAATTCCTGATATACCTTGTCCTTGTGCAACAAATTTTTGTGTTTTAGAAACATAGTTCACAGATCCTTCTATGTTAAAATTGCCAATTACAGTTGCTGCCTTAACACTAAAGTTATTCCTTTTATACGAATCATTATCAGAAGGAAGATAACCGTCACTCATTACATTTCCATAAGAAAAATAATAGGTAGTTTTATCACTTCCCCCACTTAAGGAAATATTACTATTAAACTCTGTTCCGTTTGTTAACGCATCTCTAACATTATTTTTAATGAATGAATACGGTTTTAATAGTTGAGAGTTATCAACTATTGCACCCCAGGTTCTCATTTGCCCATCATACTTAGGACCCCAGTTACCATTTTCAGATTCGATGAATGTACCATCCCATCCCTGACCAAAAGTAGATTGGGGCTTAAATACCGATGCCACTTGCGTAATGGTTGTAGCGTGCGAAAAATCAACAACCATTTTACCTGCTGTACCTTTTTTAGTAGTAATCAAAATTACACCGTTTGATCCTCTTGATCCGTATAACGCTGTAGCGGCAGATCCTTTAAGGATACTCATGCTTTCTACAGAGTTCGGGTTAATATCGTTGGCATTATTACCAAAGTCATAGCTCTCGTCTGATCCAATGCTTGAATTGTCCAAAGGAACCCCATCAATAACATATAGAGGTTGGTTACCCCCGCTTATTGAGGTGTAACCTCTTAGGATAATTTTAGTTGAACCACCTGGTGAACCTGAAGTATTTGATATCGTTACCCCTGCAACTTTACCCTGCAAACCACCCAACATACTTACCGGGGCCGATTTATTAATATCTTCAGATTTAACTGTAGTTTCTGAATAACCGATTGTTTTCTTTGTTTTGCTAATACCCAAGGCTGTTACAACAACCTCTGTTAAGGATTTAGAATCGGATTGTAAAACAACATCAACAGTGTTTCCAGAAGCAGCTACTGTTTGAGAAACGTAGCCCAAGTAAGAGAAAACAAGTTCCGCGGAAGCTGAGGGTACAGACAATGCGTATTTACCATCGCCTCCAGTTTGAGTACCATTTTTTGTGCCTTTAACTACAACAGTTACTCCCGGAAGCGGCTTGCCGTCTTCCTTGTCTGTAACCGTACCAGTAATTGTTCGATTTTGTGCCATAGCAGAGCCTGCTATGAATGCCAAAATGAACAAACTTTGTAAAAGTTTTTTCATAAAAAGTTAGAATTTAGGTTAGTTAATAATGCTTAAATATACGCATTTGATATGCGAGCATAAATAATTTAAGAATAGCCAAATTTAAATGACACAAATATGACACAGAAAACAGATCATGAATATTGAAAAACACAGCTTTTACGAAATTTTATTCTGAATATTAACCAATAAGCACGGAAAATGTTCAAAAAACAAAGTGACATCTCATCTTGCCAAAATATTTAACATATTTTAACACTATATAGTATAAAGTTTAACTAAGGAGATTTATAATTTCAACATAAACAGGCTCATTTTCAATAATATCTAGTTAACCAGAAATACGGCATTGGTAAACATCTGTTTTCCATTTTCCCAGAACGACCTGAAAAGTATATCACTCGCAAGATAAACAACCGTCCCTTTTGAGACCGATTGAATACCGAACAACATCCCGTTATCCAGCTTTTTTAATACGCCTTTCCCCACCACACCAGACATATAACTATTTGATTTTAAGACACCTACACTCCAATCTTTATTCAAAAGCTCATAGATTTTATCATCCGTTTTCAAAGCATAATAATAATCTCCCAAGCCAGCGGAAATTGGGTGGCTTTGATCCAGATTAACTTTAAAAATAGCTCCGGGAATCGTTTCCGACAAATCATCAAGATTGCGTTCTCCATACTTTCTTGCCCCATTAACCTTTATGTCATTTTTTACACTCTCTCTCAACCTAATATTAAAAGGTCTTTTCCCCAGCGTACTTGAAATTGCATCTTCAAACAGAACTACTTTCCCACCGTTTTCAATCCAACTCTCCAATTTCTCGTTAATATCTTCCCCGTAATTACCATCTGGCATAATCAAGGTATTTATCTTATTAATATCCAACTTATCTATGTTATTAGCCGTTATCATGGTAACGGGGTAGTTCAATTCTTGCTCAAAGAAATGCCATGCCTCACCAACACCTTGAGTAGAGATCCCTGTACCTGTTACAATAGCTACTTTAGGTACATTTAGAATAGGATAAACATTTGATCCGAAATCCTTTCCCTTATCTACATAGCCACTTGCAGAAGTATAAACCACAGCATTCAGGTCTTTTTGTATCCTGGCGATCTTAGACGAAAGCCCCTTTACCTGCCGTTCATTCTCTGTTCGGTACACCAACAACGATCCGGCAGGAAACACCTTCGTACCAATAGTAAACGCTTGTTCAGCCGATCTTACCTTAATGTTTGCCCGCTGTAATGCAATAAGCACCTGCGCATCTTCGATCGAATTCCACTTAAAAATCCAGGCATAAGGCTTATCTGCTATTTCAGACTGCTCTTTGGGTTCTTCTAAAGCCGGATAAGTTCCTTTTACAGATTCTTTACTTGCGTATGCTTTTAAACCGTAAACGTATGGCAAAGCCCATGCAGTAATGTCATAGGTATTAGAATCATTAACAGCTGTTTGAGGTTCAAATAACACATTAGCCAAAACAGCTTTGGGCTGCTGCAGATTTACAATCAGGTCATTCCTATCTACCTTAAAGCCTTCTACTTTCTTTGTTTCATAATTATACCCCCGCATGTTCTTATCCAATCCAAACCCATACGCAATGCCATTCTTTTTTAGGAGCTCAGCAAGCTTTTTAACTTTACTCAGGTTTTGGGCTTTCACTATATATGTTTTATAAATACCCGGAGGGTTAGTAACCGCTTTTTCAAAATAGAGTTTGAACTCCTTTACCAGCTTATCGGCATTTTTTGAAACCGTTTCAATAGTAGCCATACCCGTAGTATAATGGTGACTAATCCTTTCCTTAAGCGTAAGCGTATCTCCATCAGTAGTTACTACAGACAGTCCGGCCCCAATTCCCCCTTGTTCATAAGTCATTCCTACTGCACCATTGTACAATGGATACGTATCTCCGTACGATGGATAAAGCAGATCAAAGCGTTCCTTAGTGAAATACTGCCATCCGTTCTCATCAAAATACTTAGCATTGTTTTTCCCAACAGTGACCTGAAACTCACGCTGCCAGGGGGTAACATCCTGATGAATCGGTTCGGCCGCAGGTGCAAAATAATAGGGTTCATTATAACTTTGTTCATGAAAGTCCACATGAACCTCGGGCATCCACTCATGATATAACTTTAGGCGTTGCTGTGTTTCAATTTGTGTTTGCCAGGCCCAGTCTCTGTTTAAATCAAAATAATAATGGTTCGACCTACCACCGGGCCAAGGCTCAGAATGCTCTCTTGCCATTGGGTTAGAATTGGGCTTATGTCCGCTAACCGAGTTAAAATAATTCACATACCTTTCCCTACCATCCGGATTAAGGCATGGATCTATAATTATGACGGTATTCTTTAGCCAGTCTTTAATGTCGCTTGTTTTTGCTTCAGCAAGGTCAAATATGGTTTTCATAGCTGTTTCAGTAGAGCTGGCCTCGTTCCCATGTACATTATAGCTTAACCACAATATAGCCGGCTGTTTACCTTTCTGTGCTGTGAATGATTCTGCCTTACTCAGACTTACATTATATTTCCTGATTTGCTCTAAATCATCTATGTTTTCTTTAGAGGATATCACTGCAACTAACAACTCTCTTCCTTCGTAAGTTTTGCCATAGCTTACAATCTTTATGTTCTTTTCTTTACCACTTATGTACTTAAAATAATCGACAACCTTATCGTGCGATGTAAATTTACTTCCAAGGGCATACCCTAAAAACTCATCCGGAGACTTTGTTTGAGCATCTGCAACACTCAAACCAACAAGCAAAAACAAAAAAGAAAGGAAGAAGTATCTCATATTGATGAATTAAGACTCCAAAATACTAATTTTACCATATTAATTATTCATTTTATCTATGACTGCCATCGAATCCCTTTATCAGCATTATCTAAAGCACCCTGTTATATGTACCGACACAAGGAATATAACTCCCGATTGCTTGTTTTTTGCCCTAAAGGGTGATAATTTTGATGCAAATACTTTTGCAGAGAAAGCACTTACAAACGGTGCTGCCTATGCCATAATAGATAACCTTTCATACAAAACCAGCAAGCAATGCATTTTAGTGCCCGATGTACTGACTACATTGCAAGATCTTGCCAAACATCACCGCTCACAGTTAAATATACCGGTTATAGGTTTAACTGGTAGTAATGGCAAAACAACCACCAAAGAACTAATAAAGGCCGTTCTTTCAGAAAAATATAATGCCTTTGCCACCAAAGGAAACTTAAACAATCATATTGGTGTACCTCTTTCTATTTTATCACTAACAACTGACACCGAGATTGCAGTAATAGAAATGGGCGCCAACCACCAAAAAGAAATAGAGTTTCTGTGCACTATAGCGCAGCCTACTCACGGTTTAATTACCAATGTAGGCATGGCACACTTAGATGGCTTTGGAGGATTTGAAGGTGTTAAAAAAGGAAAAGCAGAACTTTATGCATATTTAAAGAACAATCATGGTTTTGCGTTTATAAATAGAAATAACCACTATCTGTTGGAAATGAGTACTACTGCTGATCTTGATAAGGTTATCTATTACGGCACAGAATCAACAGATACAATATCGGGAAAGCTGATCAAAACAGATCCATTAATTGAAATTTCATGGTCAGACAAAGGGGCCAGCTACCAAACATCTGTTAATCTAACAGGCTCTTACAATTTCGAAAACATATTGGCGGCCATATGCATTGGGGCATTTTTCGATGTTACTCCTTCAGCAATAAACAAAGGTCTTTCCGGATACTACCCTAACAACAATCGCTCACAAATCACAAAAACGGAGAACAATACTGTGATCTGTGATTTTTATAACGCAAACCCGAGCAGTATGACCGCTGCCCTAAATAACGTTTCTCTTTTAACTGCCGACAAAAAAACTGTAATTATCGGAGATATGTTTGAACTGGGCAATGAATCTGCAGAACAGCATGAGCTTATTGCTAAGCAGGCTGAGCAACTTAATGTACAAACACTGATCTTTATTGGAAAGTATTTTTACGCACTAAAGGATAAATATAAAGGGGTTTTCTTTACCGCTCCTTCAGAAGCTCAAGAGTTCTTAAAAACGCACCCTATAAAGGATAATATGATACTTTTAAAGGGATCCCGAGGTATGGCACTTGAGCAGTTGCTTCCCATATTATAGAGAAAAGCGAGACAGAAGTCAATAAAACCATGGCCTCCTCTTTTCAATTGCCTTAAAATTTAAATGTAGTGCACTGGTTTAAATATCTCCATATATTGGGATTCTTTTTACTTATACTATTTCAAGAGATTCCTAAACTATTATAATATTGCATTTGTTGACCTTCGTAATACGATGAAATTTTCAGATAAAGAATTGCATGAAGGCCGATATTATACCCCATACGACTATCTCGCCTCTTTTATTCTGTATAGCTACATACGGATAAGCCCATTTCAAAAAATTGTATAACTATTTTCTAACGTATTAATAAATCTGAATAGGCATTATAAGATATCACTTTTATATCAAGGTCATCTAATTTTTCCAATCCAATTACTTCATCAACGGTACCATGTTGATAAGCTACTTTTACTTTGAACCTAAAAATTGTTTTGTTATTACTTCCTTCGGTTCGCGTTGTATTACTATCCACAATCAAATAGCTTTTATAATTACCAACCTTACGATTAATAAGTTTCACTATTTTACTTACTGCATTTTTCCCTGCTGTATTTACCAATGCACCACTGGTCATTAAATCAAGAGCATCGTAATTATTGTTTGAAATATTATTGTAAAAATTATTGACAACCTGTTTCCCCTCTTGAGTATCGTCAGCTCTATCCACATAAGTACGACTAAATGTGCAAGCCGAGATAGTGAGTCCTATTGCCACTATATATAAAAGCAATACCCTTTGTATTTTTAAGTTCATCGTATAACAAATCTATTATTAATTATCCTTCCCCTCAATAGTCACCAAAACATTTCGTCTAAATAATTCAATTATCATCGAATTCTTTCTCTTAACCAGTGAATCACCTATTTGAATTCTGTTATGATCAAAATTCCAATCAGGATCAAAAAGATAATATTCAACACCGTTTATTGAGACATAGGCCTGCCCTTTGATATTATATCTAACACTATCAACCTTTCCATTAAATTGATAGTTAAGCGTTTCGGATCTGCCTGTATGCCCTATGTAGATTACTCCTATGGTCATCAATATGACAAAAGAAATAAAAAAAATTAGAACAACTTTAGTATAATTTTTACTATAAATCATCGTAAAAGTACTGCTCCTCACAGAGTGATTAACCTGAGGGTTTTGATTTGCAATACGAGGACATAAATACTTGGTATAATAAAAAAGATGGATTATTTTTTTTATTATAAAGGCGATGCTACCTTTTTCAAGATTATTACTTTCAACATTTTTTGAGAGCATTTTTCATGAAGATTAAGCGCTAGTTAAACCTAATACTTATTTCACAAAAAACAAAATTAAAGCAATAGATTTTTAACATATTTTGAATGTTTATAAAAACTGTACTCTACTGATAAATAGATACCTTTATTCCCACATCACTGATCTCAGCAAGCGGATTATCCCGCATATTCTGCTCTATTTCCAACTGATATTTACCGGCAGCAGGGAATTTATAGTTGGTAAGCAAAGGCAAATTATAGGTAAACAAATTACCTGAACCCGAACCGTTCCACTGCCCATCGGGCTGCGCTAACCTATATTCATACCGTCTGGTGTGCTTATTTTGTCCCGCTCCACTCATGTGAAATAGAACAAAAATATTTGAATACCTGTAATCGGCTGTAAGGCGCAATTTAAAATAGATATTATAAGGCTTACTGCTATCCGTAATTTCAACTAATGTTTTAACCTTATTTGGATAACTCCAGTTACGTGCAGGCATAGACATGTTGCTGTCCATGAGCGTATTGGTATCGCATCCGCTAAAAAAGAAAACGATTAAAACTGAGGACAGCAGTAAAACTTTAAAATTATTCATCCTTAGGCTTTTCCTTTTGTTTTTTCCTCCGGTTATTGTTTCTATTTCTATTCCTGTTTGCCGATGGCTGACCAGTGGCCGCACCAGGTTGTTCATTGATCGTACCTTCGGCCGCTTGAACTATTGGCTTATTAACTGGTTTAGGCTGTTGACCTTTTTTCGGATGCTGAACCGGCTTTGCTCCCTGTGCAGGCTTAGGCCCTTTCTCTGGTCTGGCACCTTGTACAGCTGGCTTAGGCCCCTGTGCAGGTTTAGCATTTTGAGGAGGTCTTGGTCCCTTTTCAGGTCTGTTTCCGCTATTTCTATTTTCGTTGGCCTTGTTAGGATTATTTCTATTGTTCTTGTTGCCTTTATTTCTAGGCTTATCGTCTAAACGGGTTAAACTATCCTGCCCAACAACATTTTCGTAATCAGGTATTTTCTCTACAACAGCTACCGGAGTTAATTCAACAGCCTCTTCTTTAAGATTAATTGGTTTTTGCCCACGTTTATTCATTGCCATGATTTCTTTTACACGGTCAACTTTTAGCGGAATCCAATCCTCTGTATTAGGATAACTGAACCACATAATCTTTTTAAAGATGTCAGTTTTTTGGTGGCGGGCAACGCCAATTTCAGTTTGCAGGCTTTCAATACGATCAGGAATGTCTTTTAAAGCATCTAAATAGGTATCCAGTTCATAATTTAAACAGCATTTTAACTTGCCACATTGCCCTGCAAGCTTTAAAGTATTTAAAGAAAGGTTCTGATATCTGGCCGCAGCTGTTGATACCGTTTTGAAATTGGTTAACCATGTAGAACAGCAAAGTTCGCGACCACAAGACCCAATTCCTCCTAACCTTCCGGCTTCCTGACGCATTCCAATCTGGCGCATTTCAATCCGGATTCTAAACGTTTCGGCCATCTTTTTAATCAGCTCCCTAAAGTCAACACGACCCTCTGCGGTATAAAAAAACGTAGCCTTAGTTTTATCTCCCTGATAATCAACATCGCTGATTTTCATAGATAGACGTAAATCTAAAGCAAGGGTACGTGCTTTATGCATGGTTTCCCATTCCAAAGCCTTAGCGATCTTCCATTTTTCAACGTCTGCTTCAGTAGCTTTTCTGTAAACTTTTCTGGTTACCTGATCAATAGTTGCTTTACGGCGTTTCATTTGCATGCGTACCAATTCTCCCGTTAAGGAAACATGGCCGATATCATAACCGCCGGTAGGGCCCTCAACAGCAATTAACTCACCTATTTCTAGGTAGATGTTCTCGCTATTCAGGAAAAATTCTTTCCTGGCACCCTTAAATTTAACTTCTATTACTTGAAAAGGTATATAATTTGAAGGCATGTCAAGATTAGACAGCCAGTCGTAAACTTCCATTTTTCCGCATCCTCCAGTAAGGCAAGAGCCATTACTTTTGCAACCCGAGGGGGCACATCCGCCACCTGTAGAACAACTTCCACATCCCATAATTAACTATATATATATTGAGTCCCTTTCGGGAGCGTTTTAAACTTAATTATTTTTACTAGTTGTAAAGATACATCTAAAAACAGAATTTTAGGATTTGCATTTCTCTCGATATGATAATGCGCCTTTTCCAATTCCGAAATAATGGCATCTGCCATACTTAGATTAAGTACGTGGGTCGATAACCTTTTAGCCGTGTCCATAGCTGAACCGGGCAGCTTAACCAGCTCTTCTGCACCACTTAACAACAGGCTGCATTCTCTTAAAAAGCTAATCCCGTACTTTAAAAAATTCTTTTGATTTTCTCTTCCCCAGCCCGCAATCTGATCTACAAAATTGGTTAAGTCCAAAACCCTGTTGCCGTAACCCATCCTTAACCATTCGGCAAATTTATCGGCATTTTCATTTTGCGTATTGGCCACCAATTGCTTGGCTTCAATCAAATTCCCATCTGCGAGAAAGCTATATTCTGTAGCCTGATTTTCCGACAAGCCAAATTCATCCATCAAATAACTTTCAACAGTAGCATGTGGCAGTTTAGGAATTTTAACAATCTGCGTCCGCGACAACAGGGTAGAAAGAATCTGTTCCTGGTTGTTTGCAACTAAAATAAACAGGGTATTTTGCGGTGGTTCTTCAATAATCTTTAATAAGGAGTTTCCTTCTTTATCCAGATATTCGGGCAGCCACATGATCAGTACTTTCGTCTCAGCTTCAAAAGCTTTATAACTTAATTTTTTGATGATATCATGACACTCGGCAATGTTAATATTTGCCTGTTTATTCTCCGCACTTAATTTGGATCGCCAAATATCCATGTCAAAATAAGGATCGGCAAGCACCATACTGCGCCATTCATCTAAAACATCTACTGCTGTTCTTACATCTTTAGAAGCAAAAAACGGGTAAGAAAAATGCAAGTCAGGGTGAATATATCTTTCATATTTTCTGCACGAAGAACATTCGCCGCAGCTATCATCAGCCTGTTTATCAAGACAGTTAATGTATTGAGCATAGGCAATTGCCAAAGGCAAAGCACCACTTCCTTCTGACGAAAGAAACAACTGCGCATGACTTATCCTATTCTCAGCAAATGTTTGTATCAACTGCTGTTTTATAGCTTCCTGACCTATGATATTCTTAAACTGCATTTGGTGCAAAATAGCAAAATTTTAAGACTTGGCTATAACAGCTATTAAAGTTGACAAAATACCTGCATACAATGTTGCTGGTTCGACGCTAGTTCGAGACAGATTTGAGTTTGCTTCGGGTAAAAGTACCTGTTTCCCGAAGCAAACCCGAATCTAGCCCCAATCTGTCCTACATTAGCCCAAGCTCAGGTACCTCCCGGATTTTATTATCTTTGCCCACATGCCCAGAATTTTAGCATTTGATTATGGAACCAAGCGTATCGGACTAGCCGTTACAGACCCCCTGCAAATTATTGCAACAGGGCTCGATACCATACACCCCAAAGACGCTATAGAATATCTGAAAAAATATCTTTTAACAGAACAGGTAGAAGCCTTTGTTTTTGGCGATCCAAAGCAAATGGATGGTTCTCCTTCTGAGTCTGCTCAGCATGTAAAAGGCTTTGCCAGAACCTTAAAAAGAACCTTTCCTGATATCCCCCAACATTGGATTGATGAGCGGTTTACTTCTAAACTAGCCCATCAAGCAATTATGCAAAGCGGATTAAAAAAACAAGACCGGCAAAATAAAGAGCGCGTAGATACCATCTCGGCTACTATTATTTTGCAATATTTTATGGAACAGCACCGTTTATAGATTGCATTTATTAAAATTATATGAGCTTAATCAGCGATGACATGCAGCAGCTCTTGCTTAATTACTGTGAACCAGAAAGCGAGTTGCTGCAAAAAATAGATAGAGAGACCAATTTAAAAGTGCTGATGCCACGCATGCTTTCAGGCCATTATCAGGGACGGGTGCTTAGCTTTTTAAGTAAAATGGTAAGCCCTAAGCGAATTTTAGAAATCGGCACCTTTACCGGCTATGCCACCCTTTGCCTTGCTGAAGGATTAACAGAGACAGGAATTATTTATACACTGGATATAAATGAGGAGCTCGAAGACATGGTACGCCATAACTTTGCTCAATCTGACTATAACAGCAAAATAAAATACATTCTTGGCGATGCAACCCAAACTGTGAATTCATTGGAAGAAACCTTCGACCTTGTGTTTATTGATGCTGATAAGAAAAACAATGGCACTTACTATGATCTTGTTTTCAACAGAATCAGGCCTGGTGGGCTTATTATAGTGGATAATGTGCTATGGAGTGGAAAAGTACTGAACACCAATCAGGATAAAGACACTAAAAATATCACTACATTTAATGACAAAATTGCGGCAGATGACCGTGTAGAAAAACTCATTTTGCCTGTTAGAGATGGGTTATTTATCATCAGAAAAAAATAAGGTATGTTTAAATCATTACTGTTAGTTTGGCTTAGTGCTATCTCCATAACATTTAGTGTAGGCGCCCAAACCACAGCAGAATATATTGCAGAGCATGCTGAATATGCTCAAACACTGATGCGGGAACATAAAATACCTGCCAGTGTTATTCTTGCTGTTGCCATACACGAATCAGCATCTGGTACAAGTAAAATTGCCCGATACCTTAACAATCATTTCGGGATCAAAGGCGCGAACAGCAATACCGAAATCCGTTCATCCTATAAGGGTTATCCTTCTGTTCAGAAGTCTTATGATAGCTTTCTGGAATTCTTAAAAAGCCGATCGTCCTTTACTTCACTTTTCGAGAAATATGACCAGTTTGATTACAGAAACTGGGCCAGAGGTATACAGCGTGGTGGCTATGCCAGAAGCAGAACATGGGCATCACAGATCATTGGGATCATTAAAAAAAATGACCTTTCCCAATACGATGAACGGCCCGACGATTATGTTGAACCACCTGCACCTGTCGTTGCCACCAGATCCAGATCAGCAAAAACCTCAAGATCAACATATACGGTTAAAAGAGGCGATAGCCTGAATAAAATAGCAAAATTGAGGGGAACAACCGCAGCCTCACTAATGAAAAAAAATGGGTTAAAAGGCGCTGCACTTAAACCCGGACAAAAACTTAGACTATAATGAACAAAAGAATAATCATCCTGGCCTCCGCAGTGCTATTTTTTTCTGCCTGTAAAACAAAAAAGTACAGTCGCAACAATAAAGCAATCGAAAAAGCTGCAGACAAAGCAAACCCGGAATATAAATCGCGTACTACAGTAATGTATATCGATGAATTTAAAGGCGTAGCAATTGAAGAGATGAATAAATATGGCATTCCGGCAAGTATTACACTTGCCCAGGGCATTATTGAATCGGGAAGTGGGAATAGCAGTTTAGCAAAATATGCGAACAACCACTTTGGCATCAAATGTACTTCTGAATGGAAAGGAAAGGGATATTATAAAGACGACGATAAGGCTAATGACTGTTTTCGGGTTTATAAAGATGCCAGAGAATCTTACAGGGATCATTCTGAATTCTTAAGAAGAAAGCGTTACAGTGCTCTTTTTGAGCTTGATAAAAACGATTATAAAAACTGGGCTGTAGGTTTAAAACAAGCTGGCTATGCTACAAACCCTAAGTATCCGGATCTGCTGATAAATACTATCGAAAAGTATCAGTTATATTTTTATGATCTGCCAGAATCTGAGAATGAAAAACTAAAACGCGAAGACCGTGTTTTCTCAGAAATCAACGCGAACATCCCTCAGGAAAAGAAAAAATTCACCCCTGTGGCTACACCTCCTTCAAAACAAGTAATTAAAACTCCTGATACATTAAAAATAAGTACCCCTGCTGTAGTAATTAACACTCCTGATCCTGTTGGCTCAACAACCCTGGAGAATCCTTACACGGTAAAACAGGGAGACACCCTTTACAACATATCAAAACGCTTTAACATCTCAGTGGACGATATAAAARCACTGAACAACCTTGCAGACACGGGCATTAAGATTGGGCAAAAGCTTGTGTTAGTTAAATAATGTTAATGTTTATTAAGCGCAGATAGTTATCTTGTAGTTTTGTATCTCCAATGAGATTTTTTAGCCTGTTATTACTCCTTTATTGCATTGCGCTTACTGCAACTGCCCAAACCAATACGGTAAAAGGCTTTGTGGTCGACAAAGATTCCAAACTCCGCCTGGCTAAAGTATACATCTACAACGCCAGCAAAGACGAAGGGATTTACAATACCCCAAAGGGCGAGTTTTCTATAAATGCTGCCGTAGGCGACACGCTGTATGCAGTATTGCAAGGTTATGCGGTCGATACGCTTATTCATAATGGTCAGAAAGCAGTGTACTTTCAATTGAAATCGCTAGGAATTAACTTACGTGAGGTATCTATTACCGGCCGAAAATATACTCCTAAAGAATCGCACGCCAATACATTAAAAGAGTATAAGTATGCGCTGGACAAGGGTAAAGCAAAAGATTTGCTTAATCTTGGATTGGGAGGCGCAGGTTTGGGTATTGATGCAATTTACAATCTGCTCAGCAGAGATGGTAAAAATGCCCGCCATCTTCAAAAAATACTTGAGCGGGATTACCATGAGGCGATTATAGATTATAGGTTTACGCCAGATTATGTTAAGAAGGTACTGCAATTAGGCGACTATGAAATGGAAGATTTTATGCAACAATACCGACCTACTTATCAATTCGTTTTAACCGCTTCAGATTATGCTTTTGTTGTATATTTAAGGAACAGCTATGCCAGCTATAAGCGGAATCCGGCTGCTTTTAGATTACAACCACTCCCTAAAATAAAAGTAGAAGAGTTTTGAGGCCCTTCTTTCTCATATTATCCAAACTACCGGCCAATGCAATGGCTATTTTCCCTTTCATCATTCTAAAAAACAAGACGCTAAAGGTTGATAAGGTATTAATTAATCATGAGCGGATACATTTTAGACAACAGCTTGAGTTGCTTATTCTTCCTTTTTATTTTTTGTATTTACTAATGTACCTGATCAATCTGATCAGATATAAAAATCATTATTTAGCTTATTTCAATATCCCTTTTGAAAAAGAAGCATACTGTTTTGATGCCGATCYATCGTATTTATCTCATAGAAAAGCATTTGCGTGGATTCGTTTCGTCAGTAAAAAACCATAGATAAGAGTAAGTTTTGCAATTAGTTTATTAATAAACTTTTAATAAGTCACATTTTTGTTTTTCTTTGTAGTAATGAAGAGTTTTAATATCTGCCTCTTGTTACTGTTTATCACCTCGTCAAGCCTGATCGCTCAGGAGATTGATACTGTGCCTATTGAAACCAAAGGCCTGGAGATAAAACTAAAGCGTAGTCCTTTACCATCAAGGACAGGAATACTGAACTATACACCTGTAAAAATTCCACCGGTAGTGATTGCCGAAAAAATCAACTATTGGAAGATAAGAACCTCTGTTGGGATTAACGTCAATCAAGGTAGTTTTTCAAACAACTGGAAAGCCGGGGGAGTAAACTCTCTTGCCGTTGGCGGGCTTGTTAACTATCGTGCTGAATATAGAAAAGAAGGCTACGGTTATATAAGTGAGGTAATGCTTGAGTATGGTAAAGTCAAAAACAAAGACCAGCTGCAAAAGAAAACAAGGGATAGGATTTTCTGGGATAATAAAGCAGATTTAAGATTATCTAAAAGCTGGTATTTCTTTGGGTCGGTTACGTTTGAGTCGCAGTTTGATAGAGGTTATGCCTATTATAGAGACGGTAACAACGAAGAGCAAGCCTCTCTTGTTTCTAAATTCATGTCCCCAGGATATTTAACCGAATCAATCGGTTTCGAATATAAGCCTGTTGGGTATTTTTCAACAAGGATTGGTACAGGTACTGCAAAACAGACATTTAAACTGGACACAACTGTCAATCAACAGTATAATGGAGGTAATTATGGTGTGGAACGCGGCAAAAACTTCAAGAACGAGCTCGCTTTTCAGATCGTAAGTAATTTTGACAAGCAAATATTTAAGAATGTAAATCTGAAAGCCAGATACCAAATGTTTATTCCGTACGACAGGCCCTTGGTACACGTTGATCATCGTTTAGATGTAGAGTTAAGATCTCAGATAAACAGATTAATGAATGTGACACTTACGGGCGTAGGATTATTTGATAAAGACTCCGATCCGGAGATTCAGGCGAGTCAGGCGCTAGCGCTAGGTGTGGCATTTACCTTCCCTCGTTAATATTCTACATAAAGATTACCGATATTGTTATCTGTATCATGCAAAATTAATAACTTTGCAATTCACAAAAAATTGAACACTAAGCATTAAAGAAAATGTTTGAAAATTTACAGGATAAGTTAGACCGTGCGTTTAAGGTTTTAAAAGGACAAGGAAGTATTACAGAGATCAACGTGGCCGAGACCATGAAAGAAATCCGTAAAGCCTTATTAGACGCCGACGTAAATTATAAAACAGCTAAAAGCTTTACCGATGAGGTAAAAGAGAAAGCATTAGGCTTAAATGTTCTTACAGCCGTTTCGCCAGGCCAGTTACTTACTAAGGTAATGAACGATGAACTTACCGCTTTAATGGGTGGCGAGGTAACGGAATTAGATTTAAAGAACAATCCTACTATTATACTTATTGCCGGGTTAAACGGTGCTGGTAAAACTACATTTACCGGTAAATTAGCCAACTTCCTTAAAAGTAAAGGCAAGAAACCACTATTGGTAGCTGGCGACGTATATCGCCCTGCTGCAGTAGATCAGTTGCAGATTTTAGGTGAGCAGATTGGAGTGCCTGTTTATTCGAACATTGCTTCTAAAGATCCCGTTGGCATAGCCTTAGAAGGTATTGCTGAAGGTAAAAAACAAAATAATAATGTAATCATTATAGATACGGCCGGTCGTTTAGCAATAGATGAGCAGATGATGGATGAGATCGCCGCCGTAAAAGCCAGTACTAAACCGCACGAAATCCTGTTTGTTGTTGATGCCATGACCGGGCAGGATGCGGTTAACACGGCAAAAGCATTTAACGATAGATTAGACTTTACCGGAGTTGTATTAACAAAATTAGACGGTGATACCCGCGGTGGTGCTGCACTATCAATTAAATCTGTAGTAAACAAGCCGATCAAATTTATTGGTACAGGCGAGAAAATGGAAGCTCTTGATGTATTCTATCCTGAAAGGATGGCTTCAAGGATCCTGGGCATGGGCGACGTAGTTTCCCTTGTTGAACGTGCACAACAGCAGTTCGACGAAAAAGAAGCTGCCGAACTTCAAAAGAAAATCCGTAAAAACAAGTTTGATTTTAACGACTTCTACAATCAGATCCAGCAGATCAAAAAAATGGGTAACATGAAAGACCTTATGGGCATGATACCTGGTGTTGGCAAAATGATGAAGAACGTGGATATTGAAGATGATGCATTCAAAAGCGTTGAGGCAGTAATTCAGTCGATGACCAAATTCGAACGCGAAAACCCTGATAGCATTCAGCAAAGCAGACGCTTACGTATTGCCAAAGGTTCGGGAACAAAAATCGAAGAGGTAACCAAACTGATCAAACAATTTGAAGATATGCGTAAGGTGATGAAGCAATTCTCTAACCCGGCCGCAGCTGCAAAAATGATGAGGAATATGCCAAAGATGCCTCAGGGCAAAATGTAATTTCAATAAATTTCACAAATTTCAGCCACTTAATGTCTAAATCAGTATCGTTTAGCAGTACAATATTGTATGCAAAATTATGCTCACCAAGACGTTTGGAAGCGCTATTTTCGGGGTTAATGCTTTAACCACTACCATAGAAGTAAGTATTGGAGGGGGAAACAGGCATCATATTGTTGATTTGCCCGACAATGCCATTAAAGAAAGTTTAAGATGGGCTGAAAGCGCTATTCAATCGGCTGGTTTAAAAGCCGAGGTAAAAGATTGGATTTAAAGGCTTGCTGCCCCCGGATAATTCAATGGAAGCAGCAATTGCAAGATAAATAATGCCGGACAAGTATTGATAAAGCAGGCAATGGAAAAGCTGGGACTATCCGCCCGGGCTTATGATCGTATCCTAAAAGTATCCAGAACTATTGCAGATCTGGCAGGATGCCAGGATGTTGAATTAGAGCACCTGGCAGAAGCAATACACTGTTGAAGCCTTGACCGCGACCGTTGGGCTGGTTAATCAAGCTCATCTTCCAGATCTTCTTCGTCTTCCTCTTCAGGAACGTAAGCCATAATCTCTCTGCCGATGTTGTTGATTTCTTCATCTATTTCAAAAACAGGAATAGCTGTTTCCGGATCAAGCTTTAACCATTGTAAATCGGTGTCTTTTTGTATGTGCACGTATTCTTTGCCGTCTTTAAAGATCACATAAGTATCATTTCCTTCTGGAAATACGGCATAATCTACATCTCCAATGCTAATGTCGAAGGGCTGTTGCATAGTTTTATTCTTTTTATTTCCGGATGCACTGTTAACGCAGCGTTGAGTAATTATAAAACTGCATTTTTCCGGTTCCGGTTATGTTAATTGTTTTTGTTTCATTATTGCCATTAGCCCCTTTTAAATCAAGCGTAATGGTATTATCTCCTTTTTTTAAAGGAATTCTTGCATATCTGATCTCACTAGGCAAGGTTTGCCAGTTTCGGGTATCTGCTTTCTCCGAAAGCAAACTATACAACTGCATTCCAAAACCCAACCCCTCAAGTAAAGAATTGTCTTTGCCGTCCTTTCCATTTCCCTTAGCACTGGCTTTAAGTACATATTCTGCACTTTTCTTTACCGCCAAACGGGTAAGCACTTTCCCCATCTCCTTTGCAAAACGTTGATCAAGTGTTTTAACCGCAAGCTGATTAATATCTTCTGCCTTTTCAAAGTTTATGGTCGACAGCCCGTCAGTAATAGTCGCGCTTGTAAAATAAGGCTGCTGAGCAACGTATTTAGGATATGTAGCCCTAAGGCTATTAACTGAGTTTAAATTAATGTCACCACTTCCATAGGCCGTATTATAGGGAATAAACAAGGTGCCTGCTAAATTGGTAAATACCAAATCTCCATTAGATCCTCTGATAAGGGAAAAAATAAACTCTTCCTGTTGCTTAACAGGTGCCAATCCATTTTCCCAAAAGAGAATAAGCGTTCCTCCTTCTGATGATGGCTCTGGTTGATATTTTAAGTTAAACAGTTCCTCAAACCGGGTTAATTCAGCCTTAAAACCATTTGCATCCGCCATTCTAAGTACATCCAACTGAAGCTCTTTAGGCAGGGTCGTGCCGTAATACGTTTTGTCGGGGCTTTTCAAATAAACCTCCGCAGCATTTCGGTAGGCTATAAAAGCATTGTTAACGTCTCCATCGCTTTCATAAATAAGGCCTTGAAGCATTAATGAAAATGCGTCCTTAGAATACCTGCTCTCTTTATCATTAAACTTGTCGCCTTGTTCCTGCGATTGCAAAGTAATTCTTCGGGCCTCAACTATGGCGTCTTCGGTTTTATGCAGATACAGGTAATTAAGCGCTTTATAATAATGGATCATAAACTTTTCAAAGTCTTCTCCTTTATAAGCCTGTGTCATGGGATTTACAAGAGTACCCACCACCGCATCCATAGCACCGCCAATTCCATTTTCCAATAGCTGGTCGGCCTCATTAAAGTAACGGTTGCTATTTTCATAATCACCAATCAAGTGGCTCGATTTCCCTTTCTCCATTAAAAACAGCAGCTTATTCCGCGGTTTCTGAAGTAAGCGGTTCTTATCAAGCTCCTTAACTGCCTCATTGTAATTTCCAGTCGCGATTTGTTTATAATAACCTGCGATTTTCTCATTATAAGAGGCACAGCTAAAAAGAAAAAGCATCAATCCTAAAAGAACTGATGCCTTAAGCTTATTCTTACTATTATTTGTCATACTGTTATTTTAGCCGGATCAGCATCCTGCTAGTTCTTAACGTATTTAGCAATTTTCTTGTCGCCTATCCATACAACCTCATTGGTCTGTATGTCTGTAAGCTCCAGGTTTACCTGATAATAAACTACTTTTTTGCGTTTATGTGAATCCACAATAGAATTGATTGACCCTTGCAAAATATAGTCGGCGCCATTTTCCAATCCGAATTTCTTCATGGTAGAAACAGAAGCATTATCTTGTTGGTCGGCTTTCTCTGCACGCAGCTCTTCTCTTTTCTTACCCCCTTGCACTAAACGAACACGCTCACTTTGAACAAATGCCTGTTCAACATCTTTCACAAATGTTTCTGCGTCTATATGTTCATGACTTTTGTTTTGAACAAGACCAACAACCACTACAGGTTTTTTACCTGCTTTAGCTTCAAGATGTGTAGACAGCCATTTGGCTCCCAAAACACTTTGGGTCATTTCCTGAGCAACCATTCTCGAATCTGTATTGTTCCAGTTTCCGCTAACATCAACAGTATCTGTAGTGTTAATTCTTGTTACTTGTCTGGAGCATGAAGAGATCATTATACCAGAAACTGCAATGGCAGCAAGGGTTAATATTTTTTTTAACTGCATTTTATTAAATATGATTGTATGTAAATGTTGTATTTTTAGTTACCATCCCCAGCCCGTTCCGTAATAGCCCCAATGGCTGTTATAACGGCGGCCCCATCCGAAATTTAACGATGGGTAGTAATAAGAGTTCCCATAATAGGGATAGCTGTACAAGCTGCTCTCATAATTGCGCTCACGACGAAGTTTACGACGTTCTTCTCTTGCTTCGTACCAATCGTATGCTTTATAGGTATTTTGAACAGTAGTTCCCTGATCTCTGGTTAAAGAGTCGGACACGTTCATGTATTTAGCTCTTGCCACTTCGTATCTGGGGTTTTGATCCTGAACCAGGCTGGCTTGTTGTCCATAGCTATATGTAACTCCGGCTATTAAGCCTGCAATAATCATCAAAGTCCTTTTCATAATATAAAGGTTTAACTAAAAGCAAAATTACTTAATATTTTTATTGATTTGTTTATAGTTTTACAATCCAAATGTCAATAATCGAGTTAAAAAATGTTAAATCTTAAGGCCCTTTAATTGTTCAATGAATTCAATGAATTTTGAACTTGAATAGTTGGCTGCCCCAGACTCATTATAAGATAGCCTACCTTGCTTATCAAAAACAATTGTTGTAGGCAATGCTCCTTTAAAAAGATTTTCCGGAATATTGCTTGCTACAGAATAAACCGGCATTTGATAACTTCTCTTGTCCATATACTGTTGAGCTTTAGCTAAGTCGCTGTCAGCATCTACCATTATAAATACAACATCCTTATCATTCTTGTATTGTTCATAAAGCTTGTTGATAGATGGCATTTCTGCCAGGCACGGAGGGCACCAGGTAGCCCAGAAATTAATAAAAATTACTTTGCCCTTTAATGAGCCGAGGTCTGTAACCTTCCCGGTCTTGTCTTCGAACTTAATTCCCGACAAATCTGCCGGAGGTGTTCCCTTTGCTATTGGTGCTGTTTTAGGTTTGAACAACCCGATTTCCATTAAGCCCTGCATTAGAAATGCCTTGGCCGAAGGAACAAATAAAATCACCAGAAACAATGCTATAAAGACCGCATTAACAATATTTTTCTTCGTCATCATCTCTTTCATAGCCAGGCAAAGTTACGCGTTTAAAAATAAACGCTAAAAATCCAGCTTAAGTCTTACGCCTGTGCCTATTAATCGCAAATTCTCTTTAGAAACCTCTTTCATTGGAACTTTCATAAAAGGTTCTATTGATACGGCTTTATTTTTAGATATCTTTTGTTTATAGCCAAATGAAAAATTATAGAATCCGATATACCTTCCATCTTTAATTTCAGAATCCTGTGCTGGTTCTACTACCCTTTCATTTACGGCAAATGTCTTAAGCTCCGCCAATCCATCACCACCAGAACTTACAGCACGCTCTACCAATTTTTCCTGAATGTAACTGTTGCTCTGTTTCTGATTAATTACGGCAAATGCAGATACTCCAACATTGGCATACAGGTTTTTACTTAAACGGTACTTCAGTTCAAGCGGAATATCTATACCGGTTACCTTAGCCTCTATTGATTCTAAATTTTTACTTTCGCCAGCAATAGCGGTACTTACAGGAGCAGGCAGGCTTCTTGATGCGGCCATTTCGCTATATGATACGCCGGAGTTTAAGGAGATTTTGTCTGATAAAGCATATCCCATACTTACCCCATAACCCATGTTKAGTTTTTTTGTATTTCCAAATGATGGCGAAACAACAAGTCCCATTTCCCATTTGTCTTCTTTTCGGGGAGCCGATGATTTTGCCAGCACTTCTCCCTGATTCTTTTTGGTTTCATTGTTTAGAAACTCCTGGAAAAGAGTGGTTTTATTTTCCGTTGCTATTGGTTTCGTTTCTGTTTTAACAATCTCTTGCTTAGTATCTGGAACGCGAACCGAAGGTACAACAACGGGATTGGATTTTTCAGCAATTGCTTCTGTAGAGGAGGCCGAAAGGGTATTTAAAGGCTCTTGAGCAGCGGTATAAACAGATATATTATTGCTTTCTCTTACCGCAGCTAATTGCTCATGTTCCTTCTCCACTATCGGCAAATCTGCTTCTTGTACAATGTTCTCTTCAATTTTTACAGAAGGGGCAGGTGTTTCCTTTTGCTTATGTTGTACGTTTTGTACAGGCAATACATCTGTTGTTTTGTTGGTGAAAAGTATAATTGCTGCACCGGCAATAAGTATTACTGCCGCCGCGCTGCTTAAGCGCCACAACCAYAATACTTTTGCATTCCTTTTCCCTTCAATTTGATTGAAGTTTTCCCATGAGCCCGGAACATACTCCTCCTCATGCCCTGTCAGACTTTCCTTTATATGAGCTATTAACTCATCTTCAGATCCTTTCATATGTTCAATTGGTTGCATATGAATTAATTAATGTTTTAGAATACAGGTCCCTCAACTTATTCTTGGCTCGTGTAAGGTATACCCTGCTTGAGCTCTCTGGAATGTTCAACATTTTCGATATCTCATCGTGCGAAAAACCTTCAATTTCATACATATTAAAAATAAGCCGGTGTGTTTCCGGCAATTGATTAAGCAGCTTTAAAATGTCTTGCACATTTAATTGCGACACAGCATTGACTTGTGTAAGCGGTTGCTGATCCTCACTAATATCATCAACATACAAGTATGTCCTTTTTGTTCTTAAAAAATCTATTGCTGTTCTTGATGAAATTCTTGCTATCCAGCCCTTAAAGGCCTTTTGTAATTCGGTGTTATCTTTTGGAAAACTAAATTGCGTTATTCCTTTAAAAATCTTTATAAAACTGTCATTTACAAGCTCTTCCGAGTCATTTCTATCGTTAACATAACGCAAAACAACGCCCATTAAATAGCCATAGAATGATTTATAGATCATCTCTTTACTCTTGTTGTCATTCTTCAAACACCCCGCTATAATATCCTCAAGCCCGAGCATTCTTCTTCAGCACAATTAAGAATTCTTCTTATAATCATATCATATAGCGTACAGCAAACCAAATAAATTTAATTTAAGCCGACTTAAATTGCAGGCCGGCTTATTAAATCTTATTGTTAGTGAGTAAAAATAGCTGCTCCAACCTTCATTTCTTCTGTTGTAGCTGCCTTAAGTCCTTTTACCCAAATGGTATAAACTTTTCCGTTCTCAATTTTTTGATCAGCCAACGTTGCAACATCAGCACCGGCAGCGTCTTTAACTTTGAATGATACTTTATCACCAGCATCAACACTTTCAAAGTTACTATATTCTTTAAATTGTTTATTAGTAGCTACTGGCACATCTTTTCCAACTATCGATAAACTTAATGCAGGAGCGTCAGGGCTAAGGTTTATGAAACGAAGTTTCGCTTTACCGGCACCTGGCATGGTAACAGAATCTTTAACCAACAAGAACTTTACTTTATCAAATGAATCGATAATGAAAAGTGAATATGCCTTTTGATCGGCTAATTTTAATTTTTCTGTTAAAACGCTGGTAGAAGATCCTTTTTTGGTGATTTTTACGTCTCTCTCTCCTGAATAAATTTGCTTATAGTCAATTCTGTTGGTGTAAGCAAAATCATCGTTGTTTACCTTGGTATCTCCAATATAAAAATCTAATTTTTCAGTAGTTGGAGAAGCATGGATAACATCCATAGCAGATATCGGTTGTGGTGTATAGTCTATCTTATCCTTTGAACAAGACACCAATACTGCTGAGATGGTAACCGCAGCAATAAGTGTTTTCGATATCGCTTTAAATTTGTTTGAAATTTCCATAATGTACTATCTTTTTAAGGGTTGTTTTTTACGATTAATAAACTAAATGKTTAATGGCMATTAACACTTTTTTTCACTAAAACGACTCTGACCGTCAAAACGCTACACCAGCCTTAAAAATAAATATCCCGCTATGAAAAATTCATGGCGGGATATAAATACATTATAGATTTAAAAGCCTAGATCAGCTCAACGCTTCTGCTTACAAAAGCTGTTAATTCTGCTCCTGTTAACATTCCCTGAGCAAGCAAAGCTAAATCCACCGCTTGTTTAGCAAGCAGGCTCTGTTCTTCCTCGTTATCTGTTTTAAGGATCTTTCCAATCAATTTATGGTTTCCGTTAATAGCAACCTTATAACTGTCGGGCATATTGCCATAGAAGCCCATTCCGCCACCCATTTGTGCCATGTCCTTCATACGACGCATAAACTCATCCATAGTTACCGTAACAGGTAATTCATCCGGATTTAAGCCCACCACCTCTACGTGCATGCCTGGTTTCGTTATTGCTTTTTCAAAAATGCTCGACACCGTTTTACTTTGTTCCTCAGTAAGCACAGACTCAATAGCATCGCCTTTTTCAATTAATTTATCAGCTACGCTCGAATCTACACGCTTTAAAGCAGTTTTTTCAAGCTTTTGCTCCAGGTGACTAACAAAGTGATTATCAATAGCAGAATTCATCAACAACACATCGTAATCCTTTTTGTTGGCCGATTGAATAAAGCTATCTTGTTTTGAAGGGTCGTTTGAGTAGATATAAACTACCTGTCCGTTTTTATCAGTTTGGAAATCTTTAACTTTTTCACGATACTCATCAAGCGTAAAGTTTTCGTTCTTGGTGTTTGTAAGTAATGCAAAATCTTTTGCTTTGTCATTAAATTTCTCTTCACTTACCATTCCGTATTTTACGAACAGACCAATATCTCCCCACTTTTCTTCATATCCTTTACGGTCTTTGTTAAACAGCTCCTGAAGTTTATCAGCAACTTTTTTAGTGATATAGCTGTTGATTTTTTTAACATTACTATCTGCCTGTAAAAAGCTTCTTGAAACGTTCAAAGGAATATCAGGTGAGTCAATAACACCATGTAATAACATCAAGAACTCCGGCACAATATCTTTTACCTCATCGGTAATAAATACCTGGCGCGAAAACAACTTGATCTTATTGCGCTGCATATCAAAATCATTTTTCACTTTAGGGAAATACAATACTCCGGTTAAGTTAAAAGGATAATCTACATTCAAATGGATCCAGAACAATGGATCTTCAGAGAATGGATATAATTGCTTGTAAAATGCAAGATAGTCTTCGTCTGACAAATCTGCAGGCGCCTTAGTCCAGATCGGATTGGTTGTATTGATAATATTATCAACCTCAACTCCTATAGTTTTTGGTTTTCCTTCTTCATCTTCACCATCTGGCTCCTGAACTGTTTTTGTTCCAAACTTAATGGGTACAGGTAAAAATTTGCCATACTTATCAAGAATCTCTTCTATTTTGTGATTGTCTAAAAACTCCTCAGACTCTGCATTTATGTGGAGGATAATTTCAGTGCCGCGTGTTGTTTTGCTGCCTGCAGTAATTTCAAACTCGGTACTGCCATCGCAAACCCATCTTGCCGGCTCTGCGCCTTCCTGATAAGAAAGTGTTTGGATCTCTACCAAATCAGATACCATAAAGGCCGAATAAAAGCCTAAACCAAACTTACCAATGATCTCATTAGCATCTTTGGCGTCTTTAAATTTCTCTACAAACTCACTTGCTCCCGAAAACGCGACCTGATTGATGTATTTTTTGATCTCTTCGGCAGTCATCCCCAAACCATTATCGGTAATGGTAATGGTCTTCTTTTCTTTGTCAACAGCAACCTCTACTAAAGGGTTACCCAGCTCTCCGCTATACTGACCAAGGGCTGCTAAGCGTTTAATTTTTTGTACCGCATCAACGGCATTTGAAACAAGTTCTCTTAAAAAGATCTCGTTATCGGAATACAGGAATTTCTTGATGATTGGGAAAATGTTCTCCGTGTGAATGGATATCGTTCCTTTTTCTTCTATGCTCATATGTTAACTCATTTTTAAGTACATAGGCTCACTATCAATGGATGTTCCAAATTACTTTTTGTTGTCAAATTGACAGTAAGTAACATTTACACGACATCTTTTTTGTATACTTGAGTATCCTATGATCAACATCTCAACCAATGAACATTGAATTTTTTAAAAAGCTTTTTGAAGAAGGCAGTATTTCCGAAGAATCATTCGAAAAGGTCAAAAATGCCTCCCGAACTACATTGTTTTCCTTGCATTGGGAGATAAAAACTTTACTTTACCTAGGTGTTATGCTGTTAAGTTCCGGCATGGGTATTCTCATCTATAAAAACATAGATACAATTGGCCATCAGGTCATTTTATTGATCATTGCTGCCATCAGTGGCGGATGTTTTTTTTATTGCTTCAAAAATAAGAAGCCCTTTAGCAAAGAATTGATAAAATCTCCGAACTCATTTTTTGATTATATCCTCCTTCTGGGCTGCCTTAGCTTTTTATCATTTGTTGGTTATTTGCAGTTCCAGTATACCGTATTTGGCACCAACTACGGAATGGCAACTTTCATCCCGATGGTTGCATTGTTTTATATTGCCTATGAGTTTGATCATCTGGGTATTTTAGCCATGGGAATTACCAATCTAGCCATTTGGATGGGCGTATCTGTAACCCCAAAGCAATTGCTGTTAAACGCTGATTTTAATAGTCAGACCGTTATATATACTTATCTGTTTCTAGGATTATTACTACTTCTTGCTGCCTACCTGAGCGTCTATTTTAACTTTAAAAAGCACTTCAGGTTTACTTACCAACATTTCGGTGTACACCTTTCCTTTATATCGCTATTAGCAGGCTACTTCTTTTATTATGATTCGGCCTTTTCATTTCTATTCATGGTTGCCATGTTTGCACTGGCCTTCTACATTTATAAAGATGCCATGAAACATCAGTCTTTCTACTTCTTGTTACTGGTTGTTATCTATACTTATATAGCCATTAGCACCCTCGTAGTAAGGGGGCTTTTCGCGATGAAAGATGATGCATCAATCACCCTTTCGTTTATGTATTTTATTGCCTCTGCAATTGGTATTATATTTCTATTAATTAACCTCAACAAGAAAATTAAAGCCGTATGATTATTTATAACAACATTTGGCTGGCTAATTTATTAATTAGAGAAGAAGCACAAAAGGCCCGTAAAGCAGAAGCAATAAGTATTAACGAGCAAAAGGAAATAGAGGATAAACATCCTGTAGGATTTTATTCTCCTAATATTTTTATCAGAATAGGTCTGTTTATTCTAACCTGCATCATTGTTTCCTTTTCCATTGGATTACTGATGCTTATGGTAAGCGACACGAATGTTATTGACAAATGGGGCTTTTCTTTTTTTGTGGGGATTCTTACTTACATCGCTCTCGAGCTAATGGTAAGAAAAAGCAATCATTTTAAATCAGGAGTTGATGATGCCTTAATGTGGATTTCAGGAGGACTGGTTTTAACTGCATTTATTATACTACAAGCAGATGTAAGCAATAATTTCCCTTATTCACGAATTTCATTCTTTTTATGTTTATTAGCACTGTTCTATGCTGTCCGCTTTACAGATATGTTAATGACAGCAATAGGCCTTTTAGCGCTTATTGCCACTATCTTTTTCGTTTGGAAAGACCTTTTTTCATGGGGAATGGCAACCATGCCCTTTTTAATGATGATCGTCTGTTCAGGAATTTATTTTTTATCCAAACGGAGTATCGGAAAAAAAGCTAGCCTCTATTACACCAGCTGTTTATATGTAGTTCAAATTGTAAGTTTGCTTGTTTTATATCTGGCAGGAAATTATTACGTGGTACAATCGCTTAGCCCTGCTAGCGAAGGCATATACAATAGCGCAGAACCGGCTCCTGTTCCCTTTGGATTTTTCTTCTGGGCATGGACTATCCTTATCCCTTTTATTTATTTAGGGCTTGGAATAAAAAACAAAGACGTAATCATATTACGAACAGGCCTGATCCTAGTAGCGGCAGCAGCATTTACTTTCAGAAACTACTACCATCTCATGCCAATTGAAGGTGCGCTTAGCATTGTCGGGATCATCCTGTTGGGGATTTGTTATATGGTAATGAAATACCTTAAAACACCTAAACACGGCTTTACCTATGAAGATTTAGAAGACGGGAATTTTATGGACAAGCTAAAAGTAGAATCACTCATTGTATCTGAAACTTTCTCTGGCACCCAGCCTCAGGGCGAAAATACCAGATTTGGTGGTGGAGACTTTGGAGGTGGTGGCGCCAGTGGTAATTTCTAAAGAAATCGTTATCTTGAGCTAACTTAATGCTTTAAGAATGAACTCTTCCAAATTAAAAGCAATGCAAACCATACATCTTGCATTCTGCCTGGCCATCGTTTTAATGGCAGCCACCTCGTATCTAACCGTTAAAGATCGTCTTTACCTGGATGCTGATTTGAATCAGAATGATATATTCTTCCCGCTATTCCCTTTGATTGGTCTTGTTTCAATTGCATTAGGGCAGTTCCTGTTCAAAAAGCAATTATCTAATCTTCATGGACTTTCTGCAGATGACAAGATCAATAAATATCAAGTGGCTTTTTTAATGCGCACAGCTCTATTCGAACTTCCGGCACTGTTAAATATTGTTGGGTTTCTGGTAAGTGGCAACATTGTGTTTCTGATTGCCGGAGTGGTTTTCTTTATGCTCCTGTTATCAGCAAGGCCAAACAAACAGGCTATTATTGAGGTCCTAAACCTGAACTATCCGGACACAGAAAAATTATAATCGCATGATATATTTCTCTGTATCTTTGCACAATTAATGGAATACAACGTTCACACCTTGCCTAATGGCATCCGCATACTTCATGTACCATCTGCATCAGCAATATCTCATGCCTGTATTATTATTAATAGTGGCTCCAGAGATGAGAACGATGAAAATCCAGGACTGGCCCATTTTATTGAGCACCTGATTTTTAAGCGTACCGAAAAGCGCAGTACAAATCAAATATTAAATAGACTTGAAAGTGTTGGCGCAGACTTAAATGCCTATACCACAAAAGAGTATACATGCATCCATGCTTCATTTCTAAACCCCTATCTGGACAGAACCCTGGAGCTTTTTAACGATATCGTTTTTCATTCTACATTTCCTGAAGATGAAATGGATAAAGAGAAAAGTGTGATACTGGATGAAATAGCCTCCTACCTCGATCAGCCTGAAGAAGCTATTTATGACGATTTTGAGGATTTGGTATTTTCGGGACACGCACTTGGACGCAATATACTGGGGACAACAGAAAGCGTAAGCAAAATCACTCAGAAAGACATTCATCAGTTTATAAAAGAAAACTATCATACAGATAAGATGGTAATTGCGGTATTGGGCAATTATTCTTTAAATAAGGTTGTAAAAGTTGGCGCAAAACACTATTCGGAAATCCCGGCTAACCTGCATACATCAACCAGAGAAACCCCATTAAAGGCTCCTGTTGTTACTAAAACATTCAATAAGCCAATCCAGCAAGCCCATGCAATGCTAGGCTCTCAGGCTTACTCTTTACATCACCCTTATAAAACAGGTCTGTTATTATTAAACAACCTTCTTGGGGGCAATGGAATGAGCTCTATCCTGAACCTTCAAATCAGAGAAAAGTATGGAATTGCCTATACCATTGAATCTGGCTATAGTCCATTAAGTGATACAGGTATTTTTACCCTTTATTTTGGCACTGATAAGGAAAAAGTAAATAAGGCAAGTGCGCTTATTTTTAAAGAACTGAAAAAGCTTCGCGATAATCACTTCAGCGAAGTACAACTCCAAAAAGCTAAGAATAAATTCATCGGACAGATTGCCCTGGGCGAAGAAAACCGAATCGGACTCATTATTTCTATGGCCAAAAGCCTTATCGACTACGATAAAATAGATGATCTCGAAACCGTTTTCAGCAAGATACAGGCAGTATCAACAACAGATATTGGTAATATTACCAATGAAATATTAGATGAAAGTAATCTTAGTGCGCTAACTTTTTATCCTTTAGGGTAATATTTGTATTTTTGCAGAATGAAGTTACCCATTGTAGCATACGGAGATCCGGTTTTGAAAAAAGTATGCGCTCCAATTGATGAGACATACCCGGATTTGGCACAGCTAATCACCAATATGTTCGACACCATGTATAATGCAAGCGGTGTTGGCTTGGCAGCCCCTCAGATTGGGTTACCAATACGCCTGTTTATTGTGGATACTGGCGCCGATGAAAAAGATAAAAACCGTTTTAAAAAGGTATTTATCAATGCTGAAATTCTGGAAGAAACCGGAGAACCATGGGCTTTTAATGAAGGATGCTTAAGTATTCCTGACATCAGAGAAGATGTGACCCGTAAACCAAATGTTCTTATTGAATATTATGATGAGAACTGGGAGCTTCATACCGAAGAATTTACAGGTATGCCTGCTCGTGTTATTCAACACGAATACGACCATATAGAAGGCACTTTATTTACAGATAAATTAGGATTATTGCGTAAAAGAATGCTTCAAAGTAAGTTAGATGCAATTTCTAAAGGCAATATAAAGGCCGATTATAAGATGCGTTTCCCTAATCAACACAAAGGTAAAAAGCGCTAATTATCGGCGCTTCTACTCTTATCTCCCTTAAAGATAGACTGCATTAGTTTACCCCATGCAAATGGATTAAGCAAAGGATTCGTTTGAACCATGTTCTTGTTTAGCGACCTTTCATGATTTGTCCTGAAATTCGTGCTCTGAATTTCTCCACCATCTCTTGGAAGGGTTTGCATTAAACCAGACAGGCTTTCTTGTGAAAGGTTTTTAGCAGCGATAGCGTAATCATCGTCTGCTATCTTCATAGACATAAAGTCTCTCGTAAATTCCTCCACAGTTGCCCAGGGATAAACCCGAACGGTAGGAAGGTTGATGATCTCAGCTTTCAGCTTAATCATAGCCGTGTACTTAGTATCATTAATTACAGAGGGAACAGCTAAAAGCAAATCTTTATAACCTACTGCAGTATACAAAATCGTATCTCCGGGATGGGCGATAAAAGAAAAGAAGCCCTTATAATTGGCCGCATAACGCTGCTCCTTGTTTGATAAATTTGTAACCGTAACGTAAGGCACAACAGTATTACTATCCACATCGGTAATAATTCCGGAAAATTGGATCAATTTCTTATCCGTAGTTATTTGCTGTGCAAATACCGAGGAAACGAAAAGAAGCAATATTAAGGTGAACGAATACTTCATGTTACAAAATTAGCTGTATTTGGTAAAACGGCTAGTTAAATAGTGTTAAATCGTTTATACTGGCTCAGCTAAATTTATAGCTACTACTGAAGTAATTTGTGGTACTGCCTTCATAATTGCTTGTTCAATGCCCGCTTTCATTGTCATAAAGCTCATTTTGCAGGATCCGCAGTTACCTAATAATTTTAATTTAACTACATTCTCCGGCGTAATCTCTTCAATCGCAACGTCTCCACCATCCGCTATTAAATACGGACGAATGGTCTCTAGTGCCTGCTCTACTTGTTCTGTTAAATTCATTGGTTATATTTTATTAAAGTATAAAAATAGTAAATTTTTAGCAATTAGCAGTTTGTGCATTATTTATAGCTACCTGCTGCGCTACTTTTCCTGCTATTTCTGCGAATGCTCCAGAAAGCACACTCTCTGTATTTAAGGCTATAGGCGCTCCATTATCTCCTGCTTCTGCAATACTTTGTACAATTGGAATTTCACCTAAAAACGGCACATCAAAAGATTTTGCCAATTCTTTACCTCCATCTTTACCAAAAATATAATACTTATTCTCTGGCAATTCTTCAGGTGTAAAATAAGCCATATTTTCGACAACTCCTAAAACAGGAATATTGATGCCCGGCATTTTAAACATAGCTAACCCTTTTCTGGTATCAGCTAAAGCCACCTGCTGAGGAGTGGTAACGATTACAGCCCCGGTAATTGGAAAGCTTTGCGTAATGGTGATGTGGATATCTCCGGTACCCGGAGGAAGATCTACGATCAGGTAATCAAGCTCACCCCAATCGGCATCATTAAACAACTGCTTTACTGCATTCGAAGCCATCGGTCCGCGCCATGGCACTGGCTGATCAGGATCTGCAAAAAAACCTAGCGACAGTAATTTTATACCATACTTTTCAATTGGCAAGATCAGCGTTTTACCGTCTTGCGTTTCCCTCGCACTTGGCTTTGCACCAACCAGATCGAACATTGTAGGCACAGATGGCCCGTAAATATCCGCATCTATCAGGCCAACCTTTGCTCCATCAGCAGCTAAAGACACGGCCAGGTTACTTGCAACAGTCGATTTCCCTACACCACCTTTTCCAGATGAAACCAGAATGATATTTCTAATGTCTTTTAACTGGGTGCTATCCATTGGCTTGGTTACCCTCGAAGTAATATTGATAGTCACCTCTGCCTCCTGGCTAACAAAATGTTTAATCGAGTTAAGGCAGGCATTCTTAAGCATATCCTTCATAGGACATGCAGGAGTCGTCAGTTCTAAGGTAAAACTTACGTTCTTATCTTCTATTTTTAAGTCTTTGATCATGTTCAAAGTCACCAGATCTTTCTTAAGGTCAGGGTCTTCAACATTTCTCAAGGCAGCAAGGACTTGTTCTTGGCTAATAATCATTGTTACAAATTTAACTAAAACTCCCCAAGCATTCATGGCTCTTCGTTACATTATTGCAAATGGGTGAATAATTTTAATTGACTTTAGCGTTTTTAGTGTAATTTTAACACGAAATAAACATTTGTATTTAACGTTTAGCAATAAAAATTTTATTCTACAGCATGCATCTTCCAAAAATTAATATCCCTAAAAAATACATAAAGATAGGAGCGTGGGTTTTAGGCTGTTTTCTAGTGGTTTGCATTACGGTTGGTGCCATTGCTTACAACAAAAGAGAAGCTTTACTAAAGACAATGATGGCCAAAGCAATTGCCAAGGCCGACAAAGACTTTAATCTGAATATTAAAATTGGAACGGCTGGCTTTAGTGGTCTTAGTACCGTTCACATGACCAATATTACAATTGTACCTAAAGATAGAGATACCTTAACCACCATCAATGATCTAACTGTAGGTGTAAAACTGTTTCCCTTAATTGTTGGCAATGTAAAATTATCTGAAGTTACCCTAAATACCGGCAAAATAAATATTGTATTTAAAGATTCACTTAGCAATCTCGACTTCATTCTAAAACGTAAAAAGAAAGATAGTACAGAGAAAAAATCTAAGGTAGATCTTGGTGATTTAGCCCACAACCTACTTAATCAGTTTCTTTATAAAATACCGGACAACATGGAGGTTAAAAACCTGATGTTAGCCGTTAATGATAACGACACCGCCCATTTAAAGTTCTTAACCACCACCGCAACAATAGACGATGGCGACCTAACCTCTACAATACTTGTAAATGATAAAGACGCAACCTGGCATATAAACGGGAAATTAAAGCCGGGGAAAAAACAGCTCGATGTGATGCTGTTTGCAGACAAAGGTCCTGTTCAGCTTCAATATCTTAATGATAAACTGCACGCTAAGTTTAGCTTTGACACCGTCAGAACAGAGATGAAAAATGCAGACTATAGTGGCGATGCTTTCAAAATAGAAGGCTCATGGTCGGTAAAGAACTTACTTATCAATCATCCAAAAATTGCGTCCAATGATATCGTTGTCCCCGATGCAAAGATTAATGCCGATATGCTTATCGGAGAAAACTACCTTGCACTGGATAGCTCTTCAACAATTCTTTTAAAAAATGCGACGATACACCCATACTTAAAATATACACTATCTCCTAACAAGATCTATGAGGTAAAAGTTCGTGCTCCGGAGCAAGATGCCCAGGAGCTTTTCAACTCTTTTCCGCATGGACTATTCGAATCGCTGGAAGGATTAAAAGTGAGCGGGAAGCTTAAGTACGATCTTGACTTTTATCTTGACAGCTCTTTGCCTGATAGTGTTAAGTTTTACTCGGGATTAACACCTGCAAACTTTAAGATCTTAAAATTAGGTAAAACTAATCTGCAGAAAATTAATAAAGACTTTATATACACACCATACGAGCGCGGAAAGCCGATGCGGGATATCATGATAGGCCCTTCCAATCCTAATTACACCCCGCTTTCAGAGGTCTCGAGCAACTTTAAAAATGCAATATTAACCTCCGAAGACCCTTCTTTCTTTACACATAAAGGGTTCGTTCAGGAATCGATTCGCAAATCTTTTGCAGTAAACTTTAAAGAGAAAAGGTTTGTTCGTGGTGGCAGTACCATTTCGATGCAATTGGTTAAGAACATTTTTTTAAGTCGACAAAAAACCCTTGCCCGCAAAGCAGAGGAAATATTAATTGTTTGGCTTATAGAAAACAACCACCTTATTACTAAAAACAGAATGCTAGAAGTCTATTTTAACATTATTGAAATGGGGCAGAATGTTTACGGTATCGGTGAAGCTACAAGACATTATTTTGGAAAAAGACCGTCAGACCTAAATATTGGAGAAGGCATATTCCTTGCAAATATAGTTCCCCGACCTAAAATAGCCTTATATAAGTTCAGAGGTGATGGTGGCCTCAAAGACTATATGTATCCGTACTTTAAATACATCGGGAACATTATGGCCAAAAGAGGGTTAACTCCTCCTGATACCAGCGGTTATGGCTTCTATAACGTACATCTAAGAGAAGGACTACGACAATATTTATTGCCAGACACCACCACCATTGATACAAATGCTTTTGACAATGATGACCCTCTACCTGCAATAGAAACACATGATGCCTCTAAAAATCTGTTTGACCGGTTATTTGGCGGAGAAGCAAAGAAAGATTCTATTTCAAAACCGAATATAACTGTTGATACAGTGAAGAAAACCCGGAAACAACTAAGAGAAGAAAAAAGAGAGCAGCGAAGAAAAGAAAAAGCCCTGGAAGAGGAGCTCGAAAAGCAGAAAAAAGAAAACTAACAGCCGCCCTCTTATTGGTTAATCTCGTAACTATGAACAAAATTCAAATAGAAGATAAAGAATTCGAAATCTTAATTCAAAATGACAATATCGCTAAGCGAACCCGCTTAATCGGCATCCAAATAAATGTAGATTACGAGAATCGTTGCCCTATATTTATTGGCGTTTTGAACGGAAGTTTTTTGTTTATGGCCGATCTTTTAAAAGAGATTACCATATCCTGCGAAGTCGGGTTTATCAAAGTCTCGTCTTATGAGGGCACAGAAAGCAGTGGTAACATCAGGGAGACCTTTGGTTTGCCTAACGACCTAAAGGATAGAGATGTTATTCTGATTGAAGACATTGTTGATACCGGACTTACCCTCAGTTATATACTTGCTGAAGTATATAAACAAAACCCTGCATCTGTTAAAGTTTGTTCCCTTTTATTAAAACCAGCTGCCCTAAAACGCCCAATTGAAGAACTGGAATATGTAGGCTTCGAACTCAGTAATGAATTTGTTGTGGGCTACGGACTAGACTATAATGGTCTCGGAAGAAACCTTACTGATATCTACAGAGCCAAAACTGTTGCTCCTCTTTTACCGTAATCCGATATTTTTTTCCCAATTTTGCACCAAACATATTTCTACAAGAATGACCATACACAAAGAAGGATATACCACTATAGCTGTTTCACTACTCTTCATCTTTATAATTAATGCAGTTGTTGACTATAAATTTGCAGACATTACCTGGTTAAGGTGGTTCATTTATATTTTTTCTTTTGCACTGTTTATTACCGTACTACAGTTCTTCAGAAACCCCAGCCGTAACTTTACAACGGGTGATAATCTGGTAATTTGCCCTGCCGACGGTAAAGTTGTAGTGATCGAAGAAACTCAGGAAGGCGAGTATTTTAAAGACAAAAGATTACAGGTATCCATATTTATGTCGCCTGTAAATGTACATATCAACAGAAACCCTATTTCTGGGGTAGTTAAATTCTTCAAATACCATCCGGGCAAATACCTTGCTGCATGGAACCCGAAATCATCAACAGAAAACGAACGTACAACCGTTGTCGTAGAACACAAAAATGGCACTCCGGTATTATTCAGACAAATTGCAGGCGCACTTGCCCGACGCATTGTTTGGTATGTTAAAGAGGGGGATAATGTTGAGCAGTCTGAACAATTCGGCTTTATTAAATTTGGTTCAAGAGTAGATATATTTTTACCAATTGGCACCAAAGTTAATCTTGAGCTCGATCAGGTCGTAAAAGGCGGTATTACCGTTTTGGCTGAACTTTCTTAAAGAATTTGGTATCCTCATAGTTAGCCGGGAACCCCGTCATCTCTCCTATCGTCGAGATGACGACCAGAACCCTCTTTTATCCCTTATTTTCAATAGCAGGAGCATCCGATACCGACCGTTGTGTTGGGTAAGCGAACTCAGATTTATACCGCTCTACTATTTCAATCAGCTTAAAGTTAATTTCTTCTTTTACCTTAACGTACTGGCTGTGCTCCATATTTATCACCAAATACACAACCTGTACATGTAATGCAAAATCGCCGAAATTATCAAAGGTCGCATACCCGTCTTTTGTATTGGCATTTCCATTTAAATATTCATTAATGGCATTTACAATGTTTTTTACGTCTTCACTCTTCGTTTCATAGGTTAGTCCTATCTGAAAGTTTACCCGTCGGTAATTCCTTAAAGTAACATTTTCCAGTACTCCATCAATCATTGCCCTGTTCGGGATAACAATTGTTGTCTTATCCGGACTTATCAGCCAGGTGCTCCTAAAGCCAACCTTTTCTATCGTTCCCTCAATTCCATCAACCTTAACCACATCCCCTACAGTGAAGGGCTTATCCAGAAATATCGTAAAAGAGCCTATTAAATTCTCTAAACTCTCTTTAGCTGCCAGGGCTATAGCTATACCTCCAATGCCTAATCCCGTAATTAATGTTAGCACGTTGATTTCAAAAACAAAACCCAACAGCACAAAGAAGCCTAAAAAGCAGATTAAAGTTTTTGTTAGCTCTTTTAAAAATGGAATTAACTGATCATCAGCCTTGTTATTGGTTAACGATGCCTTATACTTTAAAACATGCGCTATAAAGTCGATTATCCTTAAAATAATCCAGAATATAGATAGAATGATGAAGAACAAAAATATCTTATCGATACAGTCCCCTATAGTCACCTCAAGCTTAGATTTCGCCTTGTGCCATACGATAACATCTAAAGGATATTTTAATTGATTTACGGCAAGGTAAAATGTACAAAACGTAATGAAAGATTCGATAGGCTTTAAAAGCAGCGATACAAATGTGTCGTCTTTAATATTTTCAGCAAATTTTTTAAATGCTGTAAAAATCAAAAGACTAAACAGACGAGATACCAGTCTTTTAAAAATCAGGCCCAATAAAATGAACCCTCCAAAAAGACAGTATTGCTTTACTGTGTTCCCCCAAAATACCTGATCGAAAATATTAATATCCATAGTTTATACCAATTGTTTTAGTGCGATTTCAAAGGCCGTTCTAGACAAGCCGGTTTTAGCTGTATCGTGCTTATAAACAGCCTTCATTGCTTTATATATTACTTCAGATGCATCGGAAAAAATAGCATCATCACTCATTTCAACATTTCTTTGCATTAAATATGCGAATACTCTGGCCATACCGCAATTAGAAATAAAATCAGGAATCACAGCAACGTGATTATCCGCATGTTCCATAATGCTGCCAAAGAAAATTTCCTTATCCGCAAAAGGTACGTTTGCACCACAGGCAATCACTTCAAGCCCACCAATTATCAACTGATCTACCTCCTCTTGCTTTACCAAACGCGAGGCTGCAGCGGGAACAAATATTTCTGCCCCGATGTCCCATATCTCCTTATTGGCATCTTCAAAAGACAACAACGAAGGAGCTATCAGCGTATTGCCTGTTCTGTTGTTAAACAGACCAATAACTTCCTCGGCAGTAAAGCCATTAGTGTTAATCAGTCCACCAACACGATCAATTATTCCAACAATTTTTACGCCATTTTGAGCCAGATAATATCCTGCCGAAGCAGCAACATTACCCCAACCCTGAATAATTGCTTTTTTCCCTGCCAGCTCACCTCCCCAGATCTTATAAAAATGGCCAATTGATTCTGCTACACCGTAACCTGTAATCATATCAGCTACCTTATATTTTCTTTTAATATCCGGAGTGTAGTTCAAGTCCTCAAGAACCTTTGAAACGCCATAGCGTAACTGACCAATTTGATGAATGCGCTCATTCTCTCTAGCCTGATAATGCCCATTGATCACCCCTTCCTGCGGATGCCATAAGCCATAATCTTCAGTTATAGGGATAACCTCATGAATTTCATCAATATTTAAATCGCCTCCGGTGCCATAATAGCTTTTTAGCAAAGGCATTACAGCCTTATACCACCTTTCAAGAACCTGCGCTTTTCTTGGATCTGCAGGATCGAAATTAATTCCGGACTTAGCTCCGCCTATAGGTGGGCCCGAAACGGTAAATTTCACCTCCATTGTTTTTGCTAAAGACTCAACCTCTCTCTTGTCTAGCCCCTTACGCATTCGGGTACCTCCACCCGCAGCACCGCCGCGTAGTGAATTAATAACTACCCAGCCTTCGGCTTCAGATTCCTTGTCTTTCCACTCAAAAACAATCTCAGGTCGTTTATCCTCAAATTTTTTTAATAGTTCTTTCATCAATGTTCCAGTTAGTTCCAGAATTAAACTGACAACATCGTTATACCTTTAGCGGGTATAATGAGGCATTTAGTTAAATCCGATAAGTTAGTTACAGCAAACTTAGATAAAAGCAACTGTGCATTTACGATACATCATTAAAATAATGATAAATCGTAATAATTTACTCGGAACAGAGTGGTTTCGGGGCAAACAAAAAAACCTCCCCGATACAATCGGGAAGGTTAATATGCTTTTTCTAAAGAAATTAAACTCTTTTAGATTTGATACGAGCTGCTTTACCAGTTAACTCACGTAGATAGAATAATTTCGATCTGCGAACTTTACCGTGACTGTTAACTTCAACTTTAGCGATGTTTGGAGAATTTATCGGGAAGATACGTTCAACACCAACACCATTAGACATTTTACGAACGGTAAACGTTTCATTAGCACCAACGCTATTACGTTGTAATACTACACCTTGGTAAATTTGAATACGTTCTTTATTACCTTCGCGAATTTTATAGTGAACACTCACTGTATCTCCTGATTTGAATGCAGGAAACTCATTTTTTGCGATTACCTGCTCTTCAACAAATTTTACTAAATCCATGATTTTAAGCTATTAAGCCGATTTTTTGTTGTTTAAAATCGGACTGCAATATTAGGAATTTTATTTTAGAAATAAAAGCGATTTTTGTTTTTTTCCACATTCTTTATTATTTCCACATATTCAAAAGCAAATCTACTCATTTTTCAGATAAATAATTAGACCGGTAAAGCGTCTGTAAATAGCATGTATCCAGTACTATTCGCTAGGCGCTAACAGACTCAGAGCTATTATATTCCATTATCAACACGCTTAAGTCCTGACAACAAATTTTTGAGTTGGCCAGCTCCCCTATTTTCATATGAAACATAATCTCAAGTTTTCTTACCATTTCGTAAGGAATATCTGCCTTATCCGTAACTTTTAGCTTCCTGTAATTATGAAAAGTATTAGAAGCAATTCCCAGTTCACGTGGGATAATCCTTAGTGCTGCCTTATAATTTGGTAAGTTTAACTTTCTTATTGCTTCATCAATTTTATATTTTCTTTGTTCTTTCATGATATAATCTTGTCAGTTAGTCAGTTTTTTTGAATTTATTCTACACATCATTCCCTACTTTGCTGTAGTTCAGTATTTATCAGCTCATCAAGCGTTTTACCTCTTATTGGCTTATTCAGCAATCCTCCTGTCTGCAGTTCAAATAATTGCTCAAACAGCACCACAATTTCATGAGGAATATCCTGAGAATCACTAAAAAGAATGTTCCGATAATTATGAAGCGTGTTGAGTGAGATGCTTAAATATTTGGGCAGTTTTCTAATCGCTTCGCGGCGGTGGCCGATCGATCTTTTTAGCAAACACTCGTTAATCTTGTACTTCCTCGGTGCACTGTCGCTGATCTTTACTTTTTTCATACTTACGTTAGTTTAATTTGGTTATACTTATTTTTTGTATTTTTATCAAAAAAATGTAATGCTATTCATAATTTTATAGCATAAATACACCAAATATTTTAAGTGTTAGCCAAATTTATACGAATTTTTTTATGGCATTAAAGCGGATAGTCGATGAGCTACTCAAAGAAAAAGGCAGATCCATGACCTGGCTTGCTGAAAAAATGGACAAAACCTTTGATGGCCTGAAGCTGAGTTTAACCCGGGGATCAATAAAATATAATGACATTATAACCCTTTCAAAGGTCCTTGACGTACCGCCTGCCACGTTTTTTCAAACAACAGTAATACCGTACAGCAACAAAAGCGTAGAAAGCCTTGTAAGCGATCAAAAAGCAGAGTATACCGATCTAAAGAGCAATTTGAAAAATTGCAAAGAGATGCTTACCGCATTAAAAGATCAAATAAAAGATAAGGATAAAATTATTTCGCTCCTGAGCAAAGGAAACTAGTCTTCGAGTAAATCAGGGCGACGTTGTTGTGTTCTGGCCAAAGCCTGATCATGGCGCCATTCATTAATCTTTGCCTCGTGACCGCTTAATAGCACATCAGGAACTTTATGTCCGTTCCAGTCAGCCGGCCTCGTATAAACAGGAGCATCCAGTAGCTCTCCCTGGAAGCTATCAGACAAAGCCGATGTCTCATCATTCAAAACACCAGGAATAAGCCTTACAATGGCATCAACCAAAACTGCTGCAGGAAGCTCTCCTCCCGACAAAACATAATCTCCGATAGAAATCTCACGTGTTACAAATAAATCTCTTACGCGCTGGTCTATGCCCTTGTAATGACCACATAGAATCATAATGTTGCCCTTGCCCGATAATTCATTTGCAATCGTCTGGTTAAAAGTCACCCCATCCGGGCTCATAAAAATTACTTCATCGTAATCACGTTCAGCCTTTAGCCCTTCTATACACCTGGCAAAAGGCTCAATAGACATCACCATGCCGCTACCACCACCATAAGGATAATCATCTACACTTTTTTGCTTGTTCGTGGCATAATCTCTAAGGTTATGAACCACTATCTCAGCAATACCTTTCTTTTGAGCACGTTGCAAAATAGAGTGGGCAAAAGGGCTATCCAAAAGAGCCGGCAAAACAGTTATAATGTCAAAACGCATGGTGCAAAGATAAAATTAAGGATTGATATATATGTCTAATAAGCCTTCGGGCAAATCAACAAGCATAGTGCCTTCATCCTCATCAATCTCAACAATCATATCATCATTCAAAGGAAACAGGATTTCCTTACTTTGATAGGCTACCGTTGCAACAAATTGCTGAGGGTATTCATTTACCTCAATAATTTCGCCAAGCTCCCCATGTGTTTCATCAAAAACAACAAAGCCTTTTAAATCATTATAATGAAAATCTTCATCAGAACGATCTGGCATTTTTGTTAAAGGCAGATATACCTTTTTTCTTAACAGAGGCTGGGCCTTGTCTATATGATCGATGTCGTCAAAATAGAAATTCCCTGTATTATTAGTCTGAAGCTTATAAGACGATACAAAGAAAGGCACCATTTTGCCATTTATATCAGCAAAAATCACATCAAGTTCCAGTAATTCAGGCTCATCATATTCAAAGAACAGCTGAACCTCTCCCTTTAATCCCTTTGTTTTGGTAATGTATCCTATATAAAACGCTTCTTCTATTTTCATTGGTGTATCGTTAATTTTTGGTCTTGTTGTATTCCTACAGTACCATCACCTCAGCTTCCGTCATCTCTCCTATCGTCGAGATGACGGAAATGAAGATCAGCCTTTCATAAAACCTTTAAATAAAAAAATAGCGAAGAAATCATATAAAAGATTCTTCGCTATTATTCAGAATAACAAAAATACTATGCTTCTTCTTCTTTGCTTTCTTCTGTAGCTTCTGCTGCAGGAGTTTCTTCTGCTACCGGAGCTTCTTCAGTTGCAGCTTCAGCTACTGGAGCTTCTTCAACAACTTCTTCTTCTACAACCTCTTCTACCGGTGCATTTTTAATTGCAAGGGCAGCAGCACGGTCAGCATTTTTCTTAGCTTCAGCAGCTAGAGCAGCTTTTCTAACTTCATCTTTAGATTTAGTTAAGCCCTCTTTTTTGCCTTCAATTTTACCGTCTTTAGCGCTTAACCATTCAGCAAATTTAGCTTCCGCTTGTTCTGCAGTTAACGCACCTTTTTTAACACCACCTTCTAAGTGTTTTTTGTATAAAACACCTTTGTAAGAAAGGATAGCACGACAAGTATCCGTAGGTTCAGCACCTTTGTTTACCCAGTCTAAAGTTTTGTCAAAGTTAAGATCGATAGTAGCTGGATTGGTGTTTGGGTTGTATGAACCTAAACGCTCAATGAATTTACCATCTCTTGGTGAGCGGGAATCCGCTACCACAACGTGGAAAAAAGGTTTACCTTTTTTACCGAATCTTTGCAATCTGATTTTAGTTGCCATTTCTCTTTTAGTTTATGTATTCAACATAGTTCCCGGAGCTTCGTGCTTGCGGGGTTGCAAAAGTAAGTAAAATACTAATGATTAACAAGATGCAATAATTTTAAATTCATTTAACATAACTGTCTCCCCAATTAAAGATATTTGGAGCAAACGATATACAAATGAGAATAGCCATAGACATGGACGAGGTTTTAGCCGATCCGATACACAAATTTATACACCTTTATAACCGGGATTACGGAATCCCGCTCGACTTGATTATTGAACCGGGAAATGAAGTTTACCATCATATGCCCGAGCATATTAACAATAAATGGTTCGATTATATTAATGAAAAGGGCTTTTTTAGAGACCTTCCGCTTATTGAAGGAAGTGTAGAAGCTGTAAAAAAATTACAGGAACATCATGATATATATATCGTTTCGGCAGCAACAGAATTTAGAAACTCTCTTGAAGATAAACTTGACTGGCTGGCAGAACATTTTCCTTTTATTACCTGGAGAAACATCATGTTCTGCGGTGATAAAATTGTTGATGTAGATGTAATGATTGATGACAGGGCTAAAAATTTCGCTGGTTTTAAAGGCCGGAAACTATTATTCTCTTCGCCACACAACTTACTGTTAAAAGATTACGAGCGTGTAGATACCTGGCAGCAGGTTCTGGATAAATTACTGTAACAAATCCACAAAATCATCATCAAACCTAAAAACCAATTAAAAGATGCTAATTACAACAACCAATTCAGTAGAAGGCAAAAAAGTAGTTAAATACATAGGCCTTGTAAGTGGCGAAACCATTATCGGTGCCAATATTTTTAAAGATCTTTTTGCCGGAATACGAGACATCGTTGGAGGCAGATCGGGATCGTATGAACAAGTATTAAGAGAAGGTAAAAATACTGCGATTAATGAAATGCAGCAATACGCAGCCGCAATGGGTGCAAATGCCATAATCGGAGTAGATTTAGATTATGAAACAGTAGGTAGCGGCGGCAGCATGTTAATGGTTGCTGCAACAGGAACCGCTGTAGTAATAGAATAATAAACAAAGGCCCTAAAATTTAGGGCCTTTGTTTATTATAGTGACAATATCTCTACCAGTTTTAACCAGGCAGGACTTATTTCTTTTGCATCAATATGCTTAATAGCATGATTAAATGGCGTAAAAACAATCTCTTTATTCTTTTGTCCAACCATTACGCCTGTCTGTCCGGCTAAGATCCCCTCTACAGCAACCACACCTAAGCGGCTAGCCAAAACTCTATCCATGCAGCTTGGCTTACCTCCACGCTGAATATGGCCCAGTACAGAAACCCTGATGTCATACGCCGGAAATTTCTCTTTAAGAACCTCGCCAACATTAAAGCCGCCACCGATCTCATCACCTTCGGCAACAATAATTATTTTCGATGCCTTATCCTTACGTCCGGTCTCAAGTCTGGTAACCAAACCATCAATACCCATATTTGCTTCAGGTATCATAATCGCCTCAGCACCTACCCCTATTCCACTTCTTAAAGCAATAAGACCAGAATCACGGCCCATCACTTCAACAATAAATAAACGGTCATGAGATTCTGCAGTATCTCTGATTTTATCTACAGCATTAATAACGGTATTAATTGCAGTATCATAACCTATTGTAAAATCAGTTCCTTCCAGATCATTATCAATAGTTCCAGGCAAACCTATAACAGGATAATCAAATTCGTGTGTAAACAAATCTGCTCCCGTAAAAGTACCATCACCACCAATAACAATTAATGCGTCTATGTTATTTTTCTTTAATTGATCGTACGCCTGTTGCCTTCCTTCTTTGGTTCGGAATGAATCACTCCTTGCCGTTTTCAAAATCGTTCCTCCACGTTGAATGATATTTGCTACCGACTTACGGTCCATTTCAATAAAGTCGCCATTCACCAGTCCTTCGTAGCCTCTTAAAATACCAGTAACTTGTAAATCGTAGTAAATTGCTGCCCTTACTACTGCTCGTATTGCAGCGTTCATTCCGGGAGCATCGCCTCCAGATGTTRATACACCTATGTTTTTAATCTTATTCATTTGGTTTTTCAGCTTGTTTGAATTTATCTAAACCACTTTGTAAATATGCAGCATATTCTTTTGCATCAAAAATCGCCCCCTGTGGTTTAACTAAGGGAATTAAATCATGTCCTGCCAATACATAGAAAGGCTGAGAGTTAGATCCATATTTTGTAGCCTGGAAATCACCGTTCCACTTGCCCAGATCATCTGTTGTTGTTCTCAGAATCTCCGAATAATGAACTTTTTCCTTCGGCATTTTAATTTTGCGCTCATCTACATAAAGCTGTATTAATACGTATTCGTTAATTATACGTCCTACCTCGGCATCTATCCATACTTTATCTTCCATTTTGCGGCAGTTCACACATGCCCAGCCTGTAAAATCTATCATAACAGGCTTGTTTACCTTTTTAGCATAAGCTAAGCCTTCTTCCAGATCAAAAAACGGAGTAAAACCAATTGGTTTTTTAAATACATCATCGTATTTCACTTTAGAAGGAAACTCGGTATCCACTTTTGATTGCGATGAGCCGTTCCCGTTAAGGATAAAATCCTGAGTATTCATTGGCGGTGCAAGTCCACTTAAAACGCTTACCGGCGCCCCCCATAAACCAGGCACCATGTAAATGGCAAACGAAAACGAAAGTATGGCAAGGAATAATCGTGGTACCGATACATATGGCAGATCACTGTCGTGCGAAAACTTGAGTTTCCCCAATAAGTAAATACCCATTAAGAAGAAAATCACGATCCACAGCACCAGGAACACCTCACGGTCGAACCATTCCCAATGCCAAACCAAATCGGCAGCAGAAAGGAATTTCAACGCTAAAGCAAGCTCAAGGAAACCAAGGCAAACCTTCACGCTATTCAACCATCCCCCTGATTTAGGCATGCTGCTTAAAAAGCCAGGGAAGATCGCCGACAAGGTAAATGGAAGCGCTAGTGCCAGCGAGAAACCAAACATCCCTACAGCCGGGGCAAGTAACTCACCTTTTGAACTCGCATCTACAAGCAAAGTTCCAATAATAGGTCCTGTGCACGAAAAGGAAACCAAAGCCAGAGATGCAGCCATAAAAAAGATGCCTCCTAAACCTTTGCTGTTATCTGCCTTATTGTCAATTTTATTAACGAAAGAACTTGGTAATGTAATCTCAAATGCGCCAAAAAAGGAGATGGCAAAAACGACCAGTAGAATAAAGAAGAAGAAATTAAACAGTCCGCTACTACTCAACGCGTTTAGGCCTGCCGATCCAAATAATACCGTAATTAACAGCCCGAAAGCAACATAAATAACAATAATAGAGAGGCCGTAAATAATTGCCTGCCCAATTCCTTTATTCTTGCTGCCCGCCCTTTTGGTAAAATAACTTATGGTAAGCGGCACCATTGGGAAAATACAAGGCATTAAAAATGCTAAAAACCCACCAACAAGACCGGCGATAAAAGTTTGCCAAAGTGTTTTCTTATGATTAGCCTCATCAGATACAACAGCAGTTGCCGGCTTATCCTTTGCCTGATCTATAGATGCACTCTGTGCTATAGTATCTTTTTTTACCGTGTCTTTTACAATGTTGTTTACTGCACTATCCTGAGCAGAACCAACTTCCGTAAAAACCAGATCATCCGTTCCGGTTGAATCCTGAACCTGAGTAGCGGCAAATCCATGCCCCGTCATTGTTACAATAAAAAGAAAGAACAAGCTCAGTACTAAAAGTGTTTTTTTCATCCGCATTCCTATTACCTATTTTAAAACCCATGAAAAACCCCGCCATTATATTCATTTTCATGATGAGGGCGTGAAATTACTTATAATTTTTTATTTAAAGACGGTGTTGTAACCGCTAAGCGTTAATTTTACTATTAGCTAATAATCCCTTAAAACCCTTGAAATAAAAAAAGGGTGCTCTGAAAACTCAAAACACCCTTTTCTTTATCTGTATCAGCTTATTTTACCGGTATGCTGAAGCTTACTTCTTCAGGAGGCAAACACTGTTTATCGTTACATACCATAAATTCTACTTTTCCCTTCACAGTAGTAGCACCTTTATTCAATTTGATTTTTTGCTGAAAGGTAACCCCGTTGCCAAAATAGCTAACGTTCATTTTAAAATTCTCATCGTAATAATTTATTGCCTTAGGCTCTGTAGTCTTTCCATTAAGTGCGTAATCACTTGATGGAGTAAAGGTAAAAGTTGTTTTACTCGGGCCCCCTGGTTTCAGATTTTGAGAATAAATATGCCAGCCATCTTCAATATTTGCCTTAATATAAAGTATTGCTTCTGTTTTACTTACTTTCTTAGCTGCGTAAGCCCATGTTACAGGTTTTTCAATTTGAGCTACCGCCCCTAGAACTGTAAATAAGACTAATGTTAATACCAAACTTATTCTTTTCATCTGTAATTGTTTTTTAATTTTTATGTCCCTTAATCCTTTAAAAATTCAACCTCTTTAAAGTTATATACTCTTTCCTTACCAGAGCTTAAAAGAACCAGTTGTCCTGCTTCAGTAATTCTGGTTATTGTAGCTTCAAAAACCTCGCCATTCTGTCTGTAAAAACCCAGTTTATTAAATCTGTACAGGTTTTCAAGGTACTCTTTCATCAGTCTATTGTAATTTCCTCCTTTCAATTGATTTTCAATTAAAACGCCTCCTATTTTACTGTCATTATAGTAAATATCGTTAGGCCATTTTACCGTTATTCCGTCCTTTACAAAGCGGCCTAAAGCCTTGTTAATGCCGTTACTAACCGCTATATTTAGCATAAATTGCTTGTTTATGGGTAGAAATACCGGTTTTAGAAAGATGCTGAATGTCAGGTTTAATCCGGGCTCACTGTACCAGGTGTTTTCCTGTTGTCCTCTGCCCGCAAATTGGTTATCTGCCATAATAACAGTTCCTTCCGGTAATGGCTCGGATTTTGACACCATCATCTTCAAAAAGTTATTGGTAGAATCAACGGCTGATAATCTGATAAGATTTTGACCAACAAATAATGTTGAAAAAGTGTTATTTTGCAAGTGTTGATTGTATATTTGTTTATCAAAATTAAAACATTTTAATGGTAAAAAAGAAAATCGTAAACCTTTCTACATACCTCTCAGAAATAGCCGTACACGGCATACAGGAAAAAAAAGGCAATGATATTGTCCGCCTGGACCTAAGAGATCTTAACAGTTCCGTTTCTGACTATTTTATTATCTGCAGCGCTAATTCAGCCACTCAGGTTAAGGCAATTGCCGATAGCGTAGAAGAAGAAATCTATAAAAATACTCAAACTAATCCTTGGCGCAAAGAAGGACAAGATGCTGCCGAATGGATAATCCTGGATTATTTTGACGTTGTTGTCCACATATTTAAAACTGAAAAGCGAGACTTTTATGGGATAGAAGACCTGTGGGGCGATGCCCAGGCAACCTCCTATAAAAGCGCATAATCATTTACTTCCACATTTTTTGATATAACGATGAAAGAGAACCCGAATACAAAACCCAAACTAATAAAGAGAATTCCAAATATTCCGAAGAAGCCTCAAAAAGGTTCAAAATTCAATATTTTTTGGGTTTATGCAGCTATTATTTTAGGACTGATATTATTGCAGTTCCTATTCAATGCCGATACCAGCAAACCAATTACCTACCGCGTTTTTGAAAAAGAAATGCTTTTGCCGGGTGATGTACAAAAATTAGTAGCCTACAAGCACGAAGATCTTGTAAAAATTGAGGTATACATTAAAAAAGACAAGCTAAATCAGCCTAAGTAMAAAGAGTACCAAAACAAAAGCAATTTTGGAACAAACACAGGCCCTATAGCTTATTTTACGGCCGGATCAATGGACGCGCTGGATACGCAATTAAAGGAATCTCAGAAAAACCTTCCTCCCGATCAGCAGATTTTAGCAGAAAAAGAAACCAGACAAAGTTCATTTAACTCGTGGTTCTTCACTGTAATTATCCCTGTTCTGTTGTTCAYTGGCTTCTGGATCTTTATTATGCGCCGTATGGGCGGTGGTGCAGGTGGCGGTGGCGGTCAGATTTTCAATATCGGGAAATCTAAAGCAACCCTGTTCGATAAAGAGAGCCAGGTAAACGTAACATTTAATGATGTTGCCGGCCTCGAAGAAGCAAAACAAGAGGTAATGGAAATTGTAGATTTCCTTAAAAACCCTAAAAAATATACCAACCTGGGTGGTAAAATACCTAAGGGAGCGCTATTAGTAGGCTCTCCGGGAACTGGTAAAACATTATTGGCTAAAGCCGTTGCCGGCGAAGCGCAAGTTCCTTTCTTCTCACTTTCAGGTTCTGATTTCGTAGAAATGTTTGTGGGTGTTGGAGCATCACGTGTCCGTGATTTGTTTAAACAGGCTAAAGATAAAGCACCATGTATCATCTTTATTGACGAGGTTGATGCAATTGGTCGTGCCCGTGGTAAAAACAGCATGATGGGTGGTAACGATGAGCGTGAAAACACATTAAATCAGCTATTGGTTGAAATGGATGGTTTTGGTACCGATTCTGGTATCATTATCCTTGCTGCTACCAACAGACCTGACGTATTGGATACAGCCTTGTTAAGACCGGGAAGGTTTGACAGACAAATCTCTATTGACAAACCTGATTTGGTTGGTCGTGAGCAGATCTTCAAGGTTCACCTTACCCCTATTAAAACCTCTCAGGAAGTTGATGCTAAAAAACTTTCTGCTCAAACTCCAGGCTTTGCCGGAGCAGAAATCGCCAACGTTTGTAATGAGGCTGCACTTATCGCCGCCCGTCGCAACAAAGAAAGCGTTGACATGCAAGACTTCCAGGACGCAATTGACCGTGTTATTGGTGGTTTAGAGAAGAAAAACAAAATCATTTCACCAGAAGAAAAAAGAATCGTTGCTTATCACGAAGCTGGTCACGCAATTGCAGGATGGTTCCTGGAACATGCAGATCCACTTGTAAAGGTATCTATAGTTCCTCGTGGCGTTGCCGCATTAGGATATGCACAATACTTACCTAAAGAGCAGTTCCTGTATACTACAGAGCAATTAACTGACGGTATGTGTATGACAATGGGTGGTAGAGTAGCTGAAGACATTGTGTTCGGTAAAATCTCTACAGGAGCTCAAAATGACCTTGAAAGAATTACCAAGCTATCATACGCAATGGTTACCATCTATGGTATGAACAGCACTATTGGTAACGTGTCGTTCCACGATCCTCAAAATGAGTATAACTTTAATAAGCCGTACTCAGAGAAAACATCTGAAATGATTGACCACGAAGTACGTATCCTTATTTCACAGGTTTACGACAGAACAAAACAATTACTTACAGATAAAAGAGATGGCTTAGAAAAGCTTGCTCAGAAACTAATAGAAAAAGAGATTCTTTTCCAGGCAGATTTAGAAGAAATCTTAGGAAAACGTCCTTTTGATAACCGCACCACTTACGACGAGTTTGTAAACGGTACAGGTGATCAAAAACCTGCAGCAGAAGGCCTTTTACATGAAGGTGTTGGAGAAACTACAGATCCTTCAGCTTCTATTACGCCAACGAATACAGAGTCTTAATTACAATATTTATGGGGCAGCCATTTCGTTTATTGCGAAATGGCTGCAAATCCCTTTTTTTATGCAAGAAAATATTTCCTCCAAAGAGTTAATGCTGAAAAAGATAAGGAAGGCGCTTCTTGAAAAAAGAGACAACCCTTATCCAAATTTAGAAGATACCCCACTGTACACAGAAAATACAGAGTATCCGGAGGTATTATTTGCAGAACAACTTACCGCCGTTTCGGGCAATTTCATCTACTGCGAAAACGGAATAGAATTTATTGAAAACATCCTTCAGCTTGCAGACCGCTTTAACTGGCGTAAAATATACTGCTGGGAGCCTGAATTACAAGAACTCTTAACAGAATACGAATTCCCTTTTTATAAAACAGACAAAGATTTTGACCTGGCCGAAGTTGGAATTACTTTGTGTGAAGCCCTTATTGCACGTAATGGTTCCGTAATGGTTTCCAACCAAAATGCAGCCGGTCGCAGACTTAGTATCTTCCCTCATCATCACATTGTTATTGCCAGAACAGGACAGCTTGTAATGGATCTTAAAGATGCTTTTAAGCTCATCAAAGACAAATACGGTAGTCAAATCCCATCAATGATCAGCACCATAACAGGACCAAGCAGAACAGCAGATATTGAAAAAACATTGGTTCTTGGAGCACACGGACCAAAAGAATTATTTGTATTTTTAATTGAAGATTTCTCTTAAAATTTTTATTTCTAATATAATAGTTCTATTTTTATACTGTATACCAAAACAGTCTGCGGTTCATAATGAGCAATAAAACAAACTTACACTCGGTTATTACAGGTACAGGTAGCTATATTCCCGAAAACATCATTTCTGGCGACTCTTTTTTAACCTCCACATTTTACGATAATGGAGTGGCTTTGGAAAAAGACATCAACGAAGTAATAAATAAATTTGCAGAGATCACAGAGATTCTTGAGAGACGCTATGTTGATGACAATATTGTAAATAGCGACATTGCAGCTATTGCTGCTCAACGCGCAATTGACGATGCCGGAATAGACAAAGAAACTTTAGATCATATCATATTCTGCCATAATTTCGGAGACGTAAAAAGCGGCAGCAATCGTATGGATATCCTTCCTTCCTTGGCCGCCAAGGTAAAGCAAACCCTGCATATCCTAAATCCCGATTGTGTTGCCTATGATATCATATTTGGTTGCCCGGGCTGGGTTCAAGGCGCCATACAAGCCAACTATCTCATTCAAAGTGGCGATGCAAAACGAGTAATGGTTATTGGTGCAGAAACGCTTTCCAGAATAACCGATCCTCATGACCGCGACAGCATGATCTTCTCTGATGGTGCAGCAGCTGTTATTTTTGAAGCTCAGGAATCTGAAAACCCATTAGGCATTGTTGCTCACAAAACACAAACCTATGCGGTCGATTATGGTTCGTTACTGGTAATGGGCAAAAGCAACAACCCGAGCGAGTGTAATGGCAACACCTATCTTAAAATGAATGGCCGCAAGCTCTATGAGTTTGCCGTTATAAACGTTCCTCAAGTAGTTAAAAAAGCTATAGACAAAGCAGAAATAGACATTAAAGATGTTAAAATTGTTTTCATACATCAGGCTAACGGGAAAATGGATACCGCCATTATGAAACGCTTATTTAAGCTTTATGATTTGGATACGGTGCCGGAAAATCTAGTTCCTATGACCATTTCATGGTTAGGAAATAGCTCTGTAGCTACTATACCAACACTGCTGGATCTGGTTCTAAAAGAAAAGGTAGAAGGCTATAAAGTAAAGAAAGGTGATTACGCTGTATTTGCCTCTGTAGGGGCAGGCATGCACATCAATGCTTTTGTTTATCGTTTTTAAGCTATAGTTTTAGTCAGCATTTTTATCAATTCTTTTGATACCGGCCTTTGCCTGCGTCTCAATGCTGCTTTCATAATCGTGGTTTTTCATTTGAATGGCAACATTGAAAAAAGCTTTAGCCTTTGAGAAGTTTGCTTTCTTTTCGTAAATCTTACCAATCTGCAATGCAGAATTTGCTGCAAAATAGTACTTCAGGTTTTTTCCTGTATTAATGGCATTCTGATAGCTGGTAAGCGCTATATCGTCCTTTCCAAGCTCATCATTTATACGCCCCAGACGATAATAGTATTCCGTTTTATCCCTGGCAGAGGCAAAACTATCCCCTTTGCTGTCTTTTAGCTCCTCCAGTGCTTTATTGTAATAGCCGCCATCAAACAACAGCCTTGCTTTTAAAAGCTCTTTATTTGGTATTGATTCGCCCGCTTCATTAAGCGCCTGCTTATCCTTTTCCTGATAAGTATAGCCTGCCGACTTAACCTTGTTCATAAACGCAGTATAAGCCTCCGTATCGCCTTTTAGTAGCGAGACCCAGCCTAAGTGCAGGTTTGCGTCTTTAATGTAATTAGCCCCTTTATTAAGCTGCAAAAAACGGACAAAGTTCTGTCCAGATGAATAGTCAAGTTTATTGAGCTTTGCAGAACCCAGCAAAAACTCCAGATAAGGAAAAGATTGATACTCCGCACCTGTTGGTCTGTTATTTAAAATACTGATGGCCTCATCATTGTGGCCGTTCTTTGAGCACACCAATGCCTGCAAATATGTTTTTAACAGACTACTCTCTGCAATTCTGGAGGTGTATTTCATTGTTTTGCTGTAGGCCGAAGGGCTATGTGCGATATCATTCAGCACAAATACGTAATAGAACACCACTTCTTCATAGAATGGCTCAAATTTAGATTTGGGCAGGCTTTCCGACAACTTATCGAGCATTGCTATTCCGCTTTGAAGATTCCCTTTTATACCGAACGTAGAAAGTGTGCTCTTCAAAATTCCATCTGGCAGGTTACCCAAAAAAGCATTGATCAGGCCTAGCCCTTTTGCGTTTAATGTAAATGCCGGAAATTTCTTGTTGTTATCCTGTAATAAGCCATTGGCCTTTTTAATTTCCCTTGCGGCAGTAAAGTATTCACCGTATCGCCCCCTAATTAAAGCCCATTGTAAGTTTATCTCGGCCTGCGCATATAAATAGTATGGTGATGACTTATCACCATCAGCGATTTGGTCTAACCGTGTAGATTTATTTTCTTTTAACTTGTCAAATTCCGTCTTGCTTTCCGTGGTAAGCAAATAAAAATAATCAACATAGTTTTCCAGTAAAGGAACCAACCCATTGTCAGGATGAATCTTCTTCTCAGCAGCAATCAGCTGTCTGGCGGTGCTCAGCTTAAGCTCAAATATGTTCTGGTAGGCTTTTAAGCAATTGGCATTAAAGTCGAAATTTGCATAAATAGCTGTTGGCGAAAGCAACAAAAAAACAATCAGCACACATTTATATACAGAACCGGAAATCATATTCATAACTAAGGCAAGGATTAACTAAATCTTAATGCTTTGCTGTAAGCAAAAATTCTTCCACAAAAAAGAAGGTGTATCATATGATAATGATACACCTTCTTTTTTTCTCTCGTCATTCTGAATTTATTTCAGAATCTAGCAGGGGCTATTCAAAAACATACTCAAGAGGGATTCTGAAATAAATTCAGAATGACGGCACGTGTTATGCCGGTAACTCTTCCTGAGTAAGTGCCTCATCAACTAAAATCCTTCCACARTGCTCGCAAACAATGATTTTCTTGCGTTGACGGATATCTAATTGACGCTGAGGAGGAATCTGGTTAAAACAACCTGAACATGAATCACGGTCGATAGTAACAACAGCAAGGCCGTTATTAGCATTTCCTCTTAATCTCTTATATGCAGTTAAAAGTCTGTCTTCAATTTGAGTTTCAGCTTTTTCAGCTTTTTTACTTAACGACTGCTCTTCTTTTTCAGTTTCAGCAGTAATTGTTTGCAACTCTCCTTTTTTGATATCAAGATCTTTTCTTCTCGACTCTAAATCAGCAAGTGCTTTTTCGTAAACTTCAGTTTTTTGAGTGATATCAAAACCAAACTCTCTGATCTTTTTCTCGCAAACCTGAATCTCAAGCGTCTGGATCTCAACCTCCTTAGTTAAAGCATCATATTCACGATTGTTTTTAACATCTTTTAATTGGGTCTCGTATTTTTTGATCAGGCCTTGAGCTTCCTTAATCATATTTTTACGCGTTACAATGGCGTCTTCAGTATCATCCAATTCACTTTTGAATTTTTGTATACGTGTTTCCAGTCCTTCAACCTCATCTTCAAGGTCAGCCACTTCCATTGGCAATTCACCACGTATCTGACGTATTTTATCGATCTTAGTATGAAGAGTTTGTAATTCGTATAAAGCTTTTAGCTTTTGCTCTACAGTTTGTTCCATTAAATGAAATAATTTATGGGGTTTGTGTTATGCTCCGTTAAACGGATTGCAAAGTTAGGAAATTTTTCTTGAATAATATCTATCAACAAATTAGATGTAAATTGTTCACTTTCAAAGTGTCCGATATCAGCGATAACCAATTTTTCATCGGCATCAAAAAACTCATGATATTTAAAATCTGCGGTTACAAAAGCGTCGGCACYGGCTGCAATGGCATCTTTAAGCAAAAAACTTCCCGATCCACCACAAACAGCCACCTTTTTAATCCTTTTAGGCAGCAATTTAGTATGTCTTATTACCTCGGCATCCATTCTGTCTTTAACTAAATGAAGAAAGTCTTTTCCGTCCATTTCGTGTTCCAGCCAGCCAACCATTCCGGCACCTACAGTATCCAATCTATTTCCCAAAGGATAAATATCATAGGCAACCTCCTCATAAGGATGGTTTTCAAACAAGGCCAGAAGCACTTTTCTCTCATCCTGAACCAAAAAAACCGTTTCTATCCTTACTTCTGACTCATGGTGCCGAACACCCTTCTCGCCAACAAAGGCATTAGTGTCTTCTCCGGCCCTAAATGTTCCTGTGCCTTCTGCATTAAAGCTACATTCACTGTAATTACCAATACCGCCAGCGCCTGCCTCAAACAAAGCTGATCGTACTGCAGCAGCCTGAGCAGTCGGACAAAATGTCACCAATTTTTTTAATAACGATGTTTTCGGACTTAAAATCTTAATATTTTTTAGCCCCAACCGCTGACTGATCACCCCGTTAACACCATATTTTACATGGTCTAGGTTTGTATGAATAGCATAAAGCGCAATATTATGCCTTATCGCTTTTAGTACAACCCGTTCAACATAGTTTTTCCCGGTAAGCTTTTTGAGCCCCTTAAAAACGATAGGATGATGGGTRATGATCAAATTACAGTTCTGAGCAATGGCCTCATCTACAATGGCCTCCGTGCAATCGAGGGCAACAAGCGCCCCGTGTATTTCCTGATCAGCATTTCCGATAAGTAATCCAGAATTATCATAATCTTCCTGATAATTCAATGGAGCAAATTCTTCCAGATGCTTTATTAAAATCGCTAACCTCATAGGCTGTAAATTTACAATATGCACAACAAAATTTCACTTTAAAATAAAAAGAGATTGCACACGCTGTACAATCTCTTTTTATTTTAAAGTGTACTATTCTATTGAATATTCCCCATTTTAACCATCTGTAAACTTTCAAACACCATACGCTGATTGTATTCAAAAGCAAGGGTCTTATGGTTTATTAAATCGATAATCGTTCCTATAAAACATAACCCAACTGTAAAGAAATACAGCACTCCCATACCAATCTGGTTTACCAGAAACCTTGGTAATCCTGGTACAAAGAAGCCTAAAATGCAATACAGCACCATATCGTCCGGATTTCTTCTTTTACTTCCGTAAATCATTAAAAACCCTCTCAACTGTTGTTCACTAAATCCTGTAGTTGCAGTTTGCAAGTACGAATATTCCTGAGGTGTGATACCCGGCAATGACATAAATGGTGAATCAAACATATCCTTCCTCCTTATATTTTAAAATTTTATTCCTTTTAACACTTAATTTTATCAGCACAACAATCCTGTATACAATAATCAGCAGGGCAGGTATTCCAAACCAATGGAGCTTAATGCTCTCTGCAATATTACCATGAAACAGCTGCGTTAAAGCTCTTCCAATTCCACATCCCGGGCACCAATCTATCCCCATGTTTGCTAGCGGACAAAGGGTAAAGTGATGTTCATGGCCATGTAACTGTGGTTGCGCTAATCCCAGCAATACTAAAGCCGTTATCCAAAAAATGAGTTCTAATGGTATGCGGCTCAGCATTTTCATGTTATCCTCTTTTTATTTTAGATTGATTAATAGAGACTTTGTTACATCTAAAGCTAATCATAAATCTTACATTTGCATTGTGAACATCCGCGACCTGATTAATCGATACAAAACAGATGAACGCATTGTAGCATTGGCAAAAGCCCTTAATGCGGGCAAAGGTAATAAACTTCAGCTAAAAGGACTAGTTGGTTCTGCCGATGCAACAATTGCAACAGCTACTTATTTTCTGCTCCATAAACCAATTTTATTTGTGTTACCGGATAGGGAAGAGGCATCTTATTTTCTTGCAGATCTGGAAAGTATTCTGGATAAAGAAGTACTTTTATTTCCTTCTTCATTCCGCAAAGCTTTTGAATTTACACAGGTTGACACCGCAAATGTACTGGCCAGGGCCGAAGTATTAAACGAACTAAACCACCATTCTGAATACGGCAAAATAGTAGTTACATACCCCGAGGCCCTTGCAGAAAAGGTAATAAACCGTTCTCTTCTCGAAAAAAACACCCTCGAAATTAGTCTGGGCGCTAAACTAGGCATCGATTTCATAAATGAGTTCCTGATAGACTACGATTTTAACCGTACCGATTTCGTTTACGAACCCGGTCAGTTTTCAATCCGTGGMGGCATAGTAGATATTTTTTCTTTCTCACATGACCTGCCTTATCGTATAGAATTTTTTGGTGATGAAATTGAAAGCATCCGCACATTCGAAATAGAAAGTCAACTCTCTGTAGAAGATGTAAAAACCTTCACCATCATCCCAAATGTTCAATCAAAATACCTTACAGAAAGCAACATCAGCTTGCTCGACTATATAGAAAAAGACACCCAGCTTTGGTTTAGAGATGTAGAATTTACCCTCGACATTGTTAAATCCGGCTACAAAAAGGCTGTTGAGCTTTGGAAAGCTTTGCCGGTTAAAGAAAAAGCGGAAAATCAAGACTGGATTGACCCTAAATTTGCCTTTACCGACGAAAAAATGATGGCCGACATGCTGCAGGATTTTCTTCTGGTAGAATTTGGAAAACAATTTTTTTACAAAACAGATCAGGTTTTTCAGTTCGAAACCAAGCCACAGCCATCCTTTAATAAAGACTTTAACCTGCTTATTCACAACATCAAAGAAAATGAAAAGCAAGGCATCCATAACTTCATTTTTAGCTCCTCAACCAAGCAAACCGAACGTTTATACGCCATATTAGACGATATAGATAAAACGGCAAAGTTTACCCCGGTAAACATCCCTTTAAGAGAAGGATTTGTTGACGCGCAACAACATGTGGCCTTTTATACTGACCATCAAATTTTTGATCGTTTTTACAAATACAAGCTCAAAAGAGGCTATCAGCGCAGTCAGGCCATAACTTTAAAAGAACTCAGAGATTTAAAGCCAGGCGATTTTGTGACCCATATAGACCATGGAATAGGTAAATATGCCGGCCTGGAAAAGGTAGAAGTAAACGGAAAAACACAGGAAATGATTCGACTGGTATATGCCGACAACGACCTGCTTTACGTAAACATCAACTCCCTAAACCGCATTGCAAAATACAGCGGAAAAGATGGTACTGCCCCTAAAATGAACAAGCTGGGAACCGAGGCATGGGACAAGCTTAAAAAGACCACTAAAAAAAAAGTTAAAGATATAGCCCGCGACCTGATAAAGCTATACGCCTTAAGAAAATCGCAGGTTGGTACTGCATTCGATCCAGATGGCTACCTGGAAACAGAACTGGAAGCATCTTTCATTTACGAAGATACCCCTGATCAGGAAAAGGCGACAAACGATGTTAAAAAAGACATGGAAGCCCCGCATCCAATGGATAGGCTTGTGTGTGGCGATGTAGGCTTTGGTAAAACAGAGATCGCTATACGTGCGGCCTTTAAAGCCGTTGCAAACGGCAAACAGGCAGCAGTATTGGTGCCTACCACCATTTTGGCCTTACAACACTTTAAAACCTTCTCGGGTCGTTTAAAAGGCTTCCCTTGCAATGTCGACTACATTAACCGTTTTAAAACCAATAAACAGATAAAAGATACGCTTGCAGCTGTTGTTGATGGCAAAGTAGATATCATTATTGGTACCCACCGTTTATTGAGCAAGGATGTAAAATTCAAAGATCTGGGCATCATGATCATCGATGAAGAACAGAAGTTCGGTGTAGCATCGAAAGAAAAACTGAAGGCTTTGAGGGTGAATGTAGATACCCTAACCCTTACCGCCACACCAATTCCGCGTACACTCCATTTTTCGTTAATGGGAGCGAGGGATCTTTCCATCATGAGCACTCCGCCACCAAACAGGCAAGCTGTAAATACAGAATTACACGTTTTTAACGATAAACTGATTCAGGAAGCCGTTCAATTTGAACTTGATCGTGGCGGACAGGTATTCTTTATCCATAACCGCGTAAACGACCTTCCGCAATTGGGCGGTTTAATACAACGCCTGGTTCCAAAAGCACGCATAGGTATTGCCCACGGGCAGCTTGATGGCGACGCGCTTGAGGATGTAATGCTTGATTTTATAAATGGCGAAAAGGATGTATTGGTTGCCACAACAATTATTGAGGCAGGTTTGGATATTCCAAACGCAAACACCATCATCATTAACCATGCACATATGTTTGGGCTAAGCGACCTGCACCAGATGCGTGGCAGGGTAGGTAGGTCCAACAAAAAAGCTTTCTGTTACCTGCTAAGTCCTCCACTTTCTACCTTAACTTCTGAGGCCCGCAAAAGACTTAGTGCCATCGAAGAGTTTTCAGACCTCGGGAGCGGCTTTAACATCGCAATGAGGGATTTGGACATCCGCGGCAGCGGAAACCTGTTAGGAGCGGAGCAAAGTGGCTTTATTGCCGAAATAGGTTTCGAAATGTATCACAAAATACTTGATGAAGCCATACAGGAGCTCAAAGCAGATGAGTTTAAAGGCCTGTTTAAAGATGAGCCGGAACGCCCTTTTGTTACCTTTACACAGATAGATACCGATTTGGAATTATACATTCCAGACGATTATGTAACCAACATTACCGAGCGGTATAATCTATACACCGAGTTGTCTAAAATAGAGAACGAAACCCAGTTAAAAGCATTTGAGCTGAGTTTAAAAGATCGGTTTGGTCCGGTTCCAAAGCCAGTTAAAACCATGCTGAATGTATTGAGATTGCAATGGGTGGCCAAAAAACTGGCTTTTGAAAAAATAACCTTCAAAAAAGGCACTTTACGCGGTTATTTCATAACAGACAAACAATCTTCGTTTTTTGATTCAACAATGTTCAATAAAATATTGCACTTTGCACAAATCCACCCCCGGCTATGTAATTTAAAAGAAGTTAAAGACAGCTTAAGGATTGCCTTTGATAACCTTAACACAGTTGATGAAGCAGTAGAAATGCTCGAAATGGTGGTTAATTAATTTAAAGCGAAATGAATCCGCAAATACTGAAAGATCTGGTTACCATGCAAATGCCATTTGGCAAATATAAAGGACGTATTATATGCGATCTGCCGGAATCTTACCTGATCTGGTTTCATAAAGAAGGTTTTCCTCCCGGGAAACTTGGCGAAATGATTGCAACACTTTATGAGATTAAACTTAACGGCCTGGAGTATTTGCTTCAACCGCTAAAGAACCCCAATCGTTAGTCTCATTTCTCTCCAAAATTCTTGTTTTTTAGCCTATTTTTTTATTTATCGTTATAGTGTTGTAGGGCTCTTGTTTAAGTACAAAATCTTCAAAGTCCATGTTGAGTCCATGTCTACTCCATGTCTAGTCCATGTTTTACCAGAAAAACACGGTGTTAATATGAACTTAACATGCATTCATTATTGATTTTGGTAAAGCAACAATCCAGCCGTTTTCAGACCTGATATTAACCCGGTATTTTTTTAAAATTAATGGAGCAAAAGGTACAAATAGGTATACACCACAGGGGCGGCAATCAAGAGGCCATCAAACCTATCTAAAAGGCCACCGTGTCCCGGTAAGAAAGTACCTGAATCCTTTACATTAAGGCTTCGTTTCAGCATTGATTCTACAAGATCTCCAAGTGTGCCAAAGCTTGCTATTAAAAGTGCCATTCCGGCCCAAACCCAGCTGCTTATTTCTGTAAATTGTAAAGATATAAGGTAAGATGCGAGCACGCTGGTAAACATTCCTCCAAAGAAACCCTCCCATGATTTTTTTGGCGAATGACGCTCAAAAAGTCGTGTTTTACCGAATTTCATTCCAAACAGGTAAGCGCCTGTATCATTGGCCCATAGCATCAGTAAAAAGGACAATGGTAAATGAAAGCTATATTCAGCACTGCTGGCCAAAAAACCAAGTGAATAAAAGAAACAAAATGGGGTTGTTACATATACAAACCCCACAAAAGTATAGGATATATTGGCAAAGGGTATTTTATCTTTTTTATAGAGTTCGCTGATGAATACCGAAAATAAAAGTGGTACTAAAAGCAACAGGTACTTGGTTTCAAATTGCAGATAATGGTATCCTGCGGTCATTAAAAATACTAGTGTGGCAGCAAAAAGTGCAATATTTCGGTGTGGTCTTATTCCTGCTGTTTTGATCAGTTTAAAGAATTCAAATAGCGCAGCAAGACTTAAAAGCAGGTAAAAAAAGGTAAAGGTATAGCCACCTAAAAAGATGGATCCCAACATCACTATGGTAAAAAAGAACGCAGTTATTGCTCTGGTTTTCATTAAATATTGTTTTCTAAAATGTATTCCTTCGCTTTTTCGGAGTCATCTGGATGTACAAGGACTGTTAAGATGCCAAAAGTTTTGTAAGATGAATCTTGTTTGTTTAATACTACAGCATCGATATCAATTGCCTCTAATCCTTGTTTAAGAATCTCAGCCTTAAATTGATCTTCTGTTTCATAAACCTTAATCCAATTGCTGCTCATAAGTTTTTGATGTTTTATTTTTAAAAAATTGGAATACAAAAATCGTTAAAATGAAACTGATCAGGTATCCATACCAGACAAAATGACTTGTGTTGTCTGCTTCAGACAAAGGTATATTGTTTTTTTGCATATACCATGCTACACATACTGCATAAGCATTATTTAAAAAATGGGCTAACATTGAGTACCATAAATTACCACTCCAATAATAGATATATCCGAAGCCGGCACCCAATAAGAAACGTGGTAAAAAGCCATAAAACTGTAAATGTATAGCACTGAAAAGGAAGGCTGAAGTCCAAATTGCGACATGCGGGTTTTTAAAAATTCTTAAGAATGAGCGCTGTACAGCCCCTCTAAACATCAATTCCTCTGCTATGCCTGGTAATAATGCAATTAACAAAAGATTAACTACAAGCTCGCTGATGTGCTTCATTTTTAATAGGAGCAGGGTGGTTTGCATGGCCTGGTCTTCTTTTTCTCTCATCCAGGTTTCGATCCATTTCAAGTAATCGGGAAGTACCATTTTTTGATTAATCATGGCCGTCCACTCCATAACGGGCATAGAAACTATCATAATTAATAAAACGATGAGCAAAAGGTTCGGTTCTGGCTTTTTAAACCCGTAGAATACATTTATTTTCCTTCTTTCTGTTAAGGCCAGGAATAATGGCGGGGCCAAAAACATTCCGACAGAAGTAGCGGCCAGCAAAATTTGTAATGCAGGACGATATTTCTCTTCAGCACCAGAAAGTATTGCAGGATCGGTAAGCGATCCTAGTCCATATATGGCAACTATAATTATGAGCGCAATAATAGAAAAAGCAAAAAGGCCTGCTATTATGTATCCAATGAGCATAAGTAGCTGCGTATAAGGACTATTTTCGTCTCGTTGCTTTTCTATGAAATTCATTATTTTGATTATTTGTACCTTTGCACTTTGAAATTTGCATTGAAGATAGAAAAATGTCTGTAAAGATAGGAAATATTGACCTGGGAGAGTTCCCTTTATTGCTTGCACCGATGGAAGATGTGAGCGATCCTCCTTTTCGTTTTGTTTGTAAACAAAGCGGGGTAGATATGATGTATACCGAATTTATTTCGTCGGAAGGATTAATAAGGGATGCTGCAAAAAGCAGGGCTAAACTTGATATTTTTGAATATGAGCGCCCTATTGGCATACAGATATTTGGAAGTGAGATTGATCATATGAGAGAGGCTACCGAAATTGCTACGCTGGCCAATCCTGATCTGATGGATATCAATTACGGCTGCCCCGTTAAGAACGTTGCTTGCAGGGGCGCGGGTGCTAGTTTGCTGCAGGATATTGACAAAATGGTTAAGATGACCGAGGCTGTTGTAAAAGCTACACATTTGCCTGTAACGGTTAAAACCAGACTTGGATGGGACGATAATACCAAGAATGTAGAAGAAGTTGCAGAAAGATTACAAGATATTGGTATCCAAGCGTTAACAATTCATGGAAGAACCAGAGCTCAGCTGTATAAAGGCGAGGCAGACTGGACACTGATAAGAGAGATTAAACGTAATCCACGCATAAAAATTCCAATTTTTGGTAACGGTGATGTAGATAGCATACAAAAAGCGGCAGACTGGAGACTGGAATACGAGATTGACGGCATCATGATTGGCAGGGCTGCTATTGGATATCCATGGATATTCAGGGAAATAAGACACTTTTTTAACACAGGCGAAATTTTAGCCGGACCAAGTGTTGAAGAGCGTGTAACAGTATGCAGAACGCATTTTGAGAAATCAATTGCATGGAAAGGACCTAAAGTTGGTGTATTCGAAATGAGACGCCATTATGCAAACTACTTTAAAGGTTTGCCAGACTTTAAACCTTATAGAATGTTACTTGTCAAAGAGGATAACATAGAAACAATACATAGTATCCTGGACGAAGTGGCAGATAAGTATCATAACATTCTCCCGGTTGGGGAAATGGCGTGATTTTTGAAAAACATTTAAAAAATAAAATTGTAATGGTTACAGCAATAACAGATGGTGTTAAAATTTCGGTAGAAACCGTGTATCAGGATGAATATTCTAATCCAGCAAATGATCACTATGTATTTGCCTACCGCATCAATATAGAAAACCTTTCAGATTACGCTATACAGCTTAAAAGACGTCAATGGTTCATTTTTGATTCCAGCGGTGTTCAAAGAGAAGTAGAAGGCGAAGGAGTTATTGGTTTACAGCCTGTAATTGAACCTGGAGAAAGCCATTCTTACGTATCTGGTTGTAACTTAACAACTGATATGGGTACCATGAACGGCAGCTATTTAATGAGCCGTCTGTTTGACGATACTGAATTTACAGTTGATATTCCTAAATTTAGCTTAATAGCTTCTTACAGATTAAACTAACCTTTTTGCCTTCCAAATAATATGGAAAGGTAATAGATAAGATTAGTCATGGCACCTAACGCGGCTACAACATAAGTCATGGCCGCCCACCAAAGTGCATCTTTAGCCTGTGTATTTTCTTCTGCTGTATACAGTATCTCTTTATTGTTTTTTAGCCATATAAGCGCTCTTCTGCTGGCATCAAACTCTACCGGTAGGGTAATTATACTAAAAATAGTTATTAGTGTTAATCCAACTACTCCAATTGTTAAAACAACAGGGTTAAAAGTAAATGCAATTAATAAAACGCCCAGAATTAATACCCATTGTAAAAGGTTTGAAGTTAGGCTTACCAAAGGCACCATATTGGTTCTAAGATTTAACCAGCTATATGATTTAGCCTGTTGTAAGGCATGCCCGCACTCATGAGCAGCTACTGCTGCTGCTGCAACACTCCGCCCATAATAGACATCTGTACTTAAATTAACTGTTTTATCTGAAGGATTATAATGATCTGATAATTGTCCATCGGTACTCATCACCCTTACATCAAATATCCCATTGTCGTGCAGCATTTTCTCTGCAACCTCTTTTCCCGAAAATCCCGAATTCAAGTGCATTTCAGCATATTTTGAAAACTTATTTCTAAATCTCCATTGTACAAACATGCTTAATATTAGAACCGGGATTATTAAAATCAAATAAATTCCCATTTTTTTAGTTTTGCAATCTCATTAGGTTTTAATCAAAAAGCGTTCCCAATTTATCTGATAATCAAAAAATAACATAATTTTATATTATGTCGGCATTGATTTCTTATTGGGAAAAACAGCACTTTTTTAATTATGATATTATTATCATAGGAAGCGGAATTGTGGGTTTGAACGCTGCAATTAGTTTAAAAAAAGAAATACCACATTTAAGTATAGCTGTATTAGAAAGGGGGTTCTTACCCTCGGGAGCGAGCACAAAGAATGCTGGCTTTGCTTGTTTCGGCAGTATTTCTGAATTAATAGAACAGGAGAAAATTATAGGAACCGACGGTTTATACAATTTAATTGATAAACGCTGGAATGGCCTCCTAAAGCTCAGAAAGCTATTGGGAGACAGTTCAATATCTTATGAAAATTATGGCGGTTATGAATTATTTAAGCCGTTAGAAAATGAATTATCTTCATTGTGTGTCTCCAAAATTGGCCATTATAACCATATTTTGAAGGAAATATCGGGCAAGCAGGAGGTTTTTAAAACTGCAGCAAGTAAAATTTCTGAGTTTGGTTTTAAAGATGTGAGCATCCTTTTAGAAAATAGTTTGGAGGCACAAATAGATACCGGGAAAATGATGCAGTGTTTGCTTAATAAAGCAGCATCACAAGGGATAAGTATTTTTAATTCCTGTACAGTCACTGCGCTAAAAGAAGAAGGCGATGAACAAGTCATTTTAACCCCAGACGGAAATTTTAGATGTAAAAAGGTATTGATCTGTACGAATGCATTTGTAAAGGAGCTATTGCCTTCTTTAGATGTAATTCCCGGACGTGGTCAGGTGATCATTACAAAACCAATAAAGAACTTAAAAATAAAGGGTACTTTTCATTACGATAAAGGGTATTATTATTTTAGAAATATATATGGCAGGCTTCTTTTAGGAGGCGGAAGAAACCTTGATTTTAAAGCTGAGGAAACCACTGAATTTGGAACCACCGAGTTGGTACAGAATGCGCTAATAAAATTGTTATCGGATGTAATTTTACCTGAAACACCTTTTGAAATAGAGCAAACCTGGAGCGGAATTATGGCATTTGGGTCTACTATAAATCCTATAATTAAAGAAGTAAAACCCAATGTTTTCTGTGCTGTTAGGTGTAATGGAATGGGAATTGCAATGGGCACTCAAACCGGAGAAGATGCCGCCCGGCTTGTTATAGATTCACTATAACCTAATCAATAAAATACTATTTATTTTTGCAATTTAAAGTTATTATGGTCACATTTGATAACAATATTAGTATGGAAATAGCAGGAATAGTTTTATTAGTTATCATTTTAGCCTCACTTATTTTTTTATTGTTTAAGAAACCGGCGGCTAATCAAAATCATATTGCTCTTTTGGAGTTAAAGGAATTGGAACATCAAAAATCGATGAATTGGTTAAAGGATGAAAAATTGAAACTGGAAGATGAATTGAATGATCTTCGCCTCAATTATATGAATGAGCGCAGTAAGGTAATAAAAGCTGAAGAATCGCTAATTGCACAACGTGAAAGGCAGATTGAGCAGGATAAATATATTGCGGAACTACAACAAAGATTTAAGTTGGAATTTGAAAATATAGCCAATAAAGTGCTCGAAGAAAAGACAGCAAGGTTTACAGAACAAAACAAGACTAATCTTGATATTATTCTAAATCCATTTAAAGAAAATATTAAAGCTTTTGAAGAAAAGGTTGATAAGGTTTATARATCTGAATCAGACGAAAGAAATATTTTGAAAGGTGTGATCTCCCAATTAATGGATCAGACCAAGCAAATTCAGGAAGATGCAAATAACTTAACCAGGGCCCTTAAAGGCGACAATAAAAAACAAGGAAACTGGGGAGAAGTAATTCTGGAACGTGTTTTGGAAAGATCTGGGCTGGTAAAGGATAGGGAATATAGAATACAGACCAGTTTGAACTCATCTGACGGGGGTAGAATGCAACCGGATGTTATTATTGACCTTCCAGATGATAAACATATAATAATTGATTCTAAGGTATCTTTATTGGCTTATGAACGATTGGTTAGTTCGGATACTGATGATGATAAAGATTTGTATTTAAAACAACACCTTGCTTCTATAAAAGCTCATATACAAGGTTTATCTGCCAAGAACTACCATGATCTTTATCAGATCAATTCACCCGATTTTGTATTGTTATTTATACCCATTGAATCTTCTTTTGGCATTGCGGTACAACAGGATGCCGAGCTTTTTAATTATGCCTGGGACAGAAAAGTAGTTATTGTAAGTCCTTCTACTTTATTGGCTACTTTAAGAACCATCGCAAGTATTTGGAAACAGGAAAGACAAAATAGAAATGTACTTGAAATTGCCCGTTTAAGTGGCAATATGTATGATAAATTTGTTGGCTTTTTAACTGATATGGAGGGAATAGGAAAGAACATTAAGCAAAGCCAGGATGCTTATGATAAAGCTTTAAATAAGCTCTCTACCGGTGCCGGAAACCTTTCCAATACTTCAGAGAAAATTAAGAAATTAGGTGCCAAAGCTACTAAGCAGATTGACACCAAATTTCTGGATTCTACCTTACCTGATGAGGAAGATAGTTTATAATTTAAATGCATTCCACCCTTGTGCCTTTAATTCATGCACAACATTGGACTTAGATATCATTTTACATCCCGAATTTTTATCAGTGATGTGACCAATAATGGTGATATCAACATCATTTTTTAGTTTAGGATAGTCTTCCTGTTTAATTGTAAATAGCAATTCATAGTCTTCGCCACCACTTAAAGCACATACCGTCGGGTCTAAACCAAGTTCACGTGCAGTTTCGTAAGTCATTGGATCTATTGGAATCTTCTCTTCGTAAAGGTTACATCCTTTTTCAGATTGCTGACAAATGTGTAATATTTCAGAAGCCAATCCATCTGATACATCAATCATTGAGGTCGGTTTTATTTCCATTTGTGCCAGAAGATCAACTATATCTCTTCTTCCTTCAGGTTTTAACTGACGTTCAATAATGTAATCTTTACCCTCTAAATCTGGCTGGATATTAGGATTTTCAAGGAAAATAAGCTTTTCTCTTTCTAATATTTGCATCCCAACATAAGCACCGCCTAAATCTCCGGAAACACATAAGAGATCACCTTCACCAGCTCCATTTCTATAAACAACATCATTTTTTTCAGCATAGCCAATACTGGTTACACTAATTACCAATCCTTGTTTACTTGCTGAGGTATCTCCTCCAATAAGATCGATGTTAAATTTATTACAGGCGAGTTCAATTCCTTTGTAAATTTCTTCAACTGCTTCTAAAGTAAATTTGCTCGATAAACCGATAGAAACGGTTACCTGAGTTGCAATACCATTCATTGCATAAATATCGCTTAGGTTTACTTGAACTGCTTTGTAACCTAAATGAATTAGCGGTACGTAAGCAAGATCAAAATGAATTCCTTCAAGCAGCAGATCTGTAGAAATCAGCACTTCTTTGTTGTTAAAATTTAATACTGCTGCATCATCACCTATGCCTTTTATACTGCTTTCATGTCTTATTTTAAAAGTATCTGTTAAATGCTTTATCAGCCCAAATTCTCCCAACTCTGAAATATCAGTTCTTTCCTTATTCTCAAACATTATCTTATTTCTTTAAACTACTGTTTTATATTGAATTAACATAGTTACCAACATTCTTTTTTATGCGATTCGTCATCTCTCCTATCGTCGAGATGACGGGCAACAATGACGATTAACCAATCTAATTTTGGCTACTACAACCCCAAACTTGCAGATATCTCAAGCATTCTTTCAATTGGTTTTCTTGCTCTTACAATGATATCTTCAGGTACTGTTACCTCTGGAGATCCATTTTTTAAACACAAATACAGTTTTTCTAACGTGTTTCTTTTCATATACGGGCATTCATTACATGCGCAACTGTTATTTGGCGGTGCAGGAATAAAGGTTTTTCCGGGATTAGCCTTCTCCATTTGATGAATAATGCCACTTTCCGTTGCTACAATGAACTCCTGAGCGTCGTTATTTATGGAATATTTTAACAATCCTGTTGTTGAACCAATGTAATCGGCCATTTTTAATACAGCTTCTTCGCATTCAGGATGCGCAATAAACTTTGCATTAGGGTGGCGCTCTTTAAGTTTTGTTATTTTTTCTCTGGAGAATATTTCGTGCACCATACATGCTCCATTCCACAGTACCAGGTCTCTACCGGTTTTCTTTGCTACCCATGCACCAAGATTTTTATCTGGTCCGAAGATAATTTTCTGATCTTTTGGTAAACTTTCAACAATTTGAACAGCATTTGTGGAGGTACATACGATATCACTCAGTGCCTTCAGCTCTGCTGTGCAGTTTACATACGTTATGACCAGGTGATCAGGATATTTTTCTTTAAATTTTTTAAATAAATGTGGTGGGCAACTATCTGCTAATGAGCATCCAGCCTTTACATCTGGTAACAAAACAGTTTTATTGGGAGAAAGAATTTTAGCTGTTTCTGCCATAAAATGCACTCCGGCAAAAACAATGATATCTGCCTCAGTCTTAGCAGCTTCCTGAGAAAGCCCTAAGCTATCTCCAATATAATCTGCTATATCCTGAATATCAGGGTCTTGGTAATAATGAGCTAATATTATCGCATTCTTTTCCCTTTTTAATTTTTCAATTTCCTCAAAAAGGTCAAGTGTGGGATCGATCTTTTCATCTACAAAACCTTTTCTGTTAATTTCCTCTAAGGTGTCCATTTTAATGAGTTGATATTTTCTTTTTTAATATTTCTTTTTTAGTGCAGCAAAGAACAGGATAAATTTTAATTATCTGTTTTGGAACTTTTGTAAATGTACGGAGCTTTCAACACTTCAATAAAATATAATTATTATATATAAATAGATTTCTATTGTTTATTAGTGTGTTAGTATTGTTTAAAAGTACTTCAAAAAAATGCTTTTTTATGAGTTATTAGTAACTTATTAACATTTAGATTACATTTTTAATAAAAATATCGGCTGATTTACAACGATATATTAATTCACTCTAAAACTTATCAATACCAATATGTGTATTCTTAGTTGGTGAATAAAAAGTTAATAACCTATACGTTTATGCTTAAAAATAAGTTAAAATATTGCGTCGAATTACCATTTTAGCTTAGCTTTAAACATTCAAATAAAATTGTTCTATTTATTTAGACAAGTAGTTAACAATTATATCAACGTTGTTAACAAAGGAGTGGAAATAACACATTTTAATGAGAAAAGTAGATTTTTTGGTCATAGGATCAGGTATTGCCGGTTTGAGCTTTGCATTAAAGGCAGCTAAATATGGCAAAGTATTAATTGTTACTAAGTCTAACGAAGACGAATCTAATACTAAATATGCCCAGGGCGGAGTGGCTGTTGTTGTAGATAAAGATGATTCTTTTGAGAAGCATATTGAAGATACATTAATTGCCGGAGATGGTTTATGTGATAAACATATTGTAGAAGTAGTTGTGACTGAGGGTCCTCAGCGTATACAAGAGATCATCGACTATGGGACTAACTTTGATAAAGATGGTACCGGAGTGTATGATCTGGCCAAGGAAGGCGGGCATTCTGAACATCGTGTTCTACACTATAAAGATGTAACAGGCTATGAAATTGAAAGTGTGTTATTGAAGCAAATTCATCAGAATGAGAACATAGAGATATTAACACATTACTTCTGTTTGGAGTTAATTACTCAACATCACCTTGGGATACATGTTGATAAAGCCACTGAGGTTATTAACTGTTATGGGATATATGCCTTTAATACAGAGCTTAACGATGTGGAAAAGATATTAGCTAATGTGACTATCATGGCTTCTGGAGGTGCCGGACATATCTATTCCAGCACTACAAACCCGGTGATTGCTACTGGTGACGGAATGGCAATGGTTTATCGAGCTAAAGGAAAAGTAAGGAATATGGAATTTATTCAGTTCCATCCAACAGCTTTATATCATCCTGGGGAGTATCCTGCTTTTCTGATTTCTGAAGCTGTAAGGGGTTTTGGAGGTGTGCTTAGAAGAAAAAATGGTGAGGAGTTTATGTATGAGTATGATAAGCGTGGGTCTTTGGCGCCAAGGGATATAGTAGCAAGAGCTATTGATTCTGAGATGAAAAAATCGGGTGAGGATTTCGTTTATCTGGATATAACGGATAGAAAAAAGGCTGATATTTTGGCCCATTTTCCTAATATATATGCTAAATGTTTGTCTATAGGTATAGATATGACCAAAGATCTGATACCGGTTACTCCAGCGGCTCATTATATGTGTGGTGGGATATTGGTTGATGAGTTTGGAAGATCATCTATAAAGAATTTATATGCTTGTGGCGAAYGTTCTTCGACAGGCTTACATGGAGCCAACAGGTTGGCCTCTAATTCGTTATTGGAAGCTCCTGTGTTTGCTCATCGTATATTTGAACATGCTGTGGCTAATTTTATGAATAACGTGATTCCTGATAATATTCCTGAATGGAATGATCATGGGGTTACACAATCAAATGAAGACATATTAGTAACTCATAATTTAAGAGAAACTCAGAAATTAATGAGTGATTATGTTGGTATAGTTCGCTCTGATTTCAGGTTGGAAAGGGCCATGAGACGTTTGTATTTATTGCATCAGGAAACAGAGGATTTTTATAAAGGAAATAAGGTCTCTGTAAAACTTTGTGAGCTAAGAAATGTAATTCAGGTAGCGTTCATCGTTATAAAATCGGCTATGGCCAGAAAAGAGAGCAGAGGACTTCATTTTACTACTGATTATCCTAATCATTCAGAACAATTAACAGATACAATTTTTTAATTATGCCAGTTATATTACCAGTTAAAGATGTACATCCAAAGTGGGGTGACAATTGTTTTATTGCTCCTAATGCAACAATAGTTGGAGATGTGATTATGGGAAAAAATTGCTCTGTTYGGTTTAATGCCGTGATTAGRGGGGATGTAAATAAGATTACGATTGGTGATGACAGTAATATTCAGGATGGTGCTGTTATTCATGCTACTTACCTTAAAGCGGCCACCAGGATAGGAAATAGGGTATCTGTTGGTCATAATGCAATTGTACATGGATGTACGCTAAACAACCATATATTGGTGGGCATGGGCGCTATCATAATGGATAATGCAGTTGTTGAGGATTATACTATTATTGCTGCAGGAGCTGTTGTATTAGAGAATACGCACTGTGAAAGCGGATTTATTTATGCAGGTACACCTGCAAAAAAAATAAAGCCCATTACTGATGAGCAAAGGGCTTTATTAAATAAGTTACCGGACAATTATATCATGTATTCTGACTGGTTCAGATAGTTTATTCTTTTGGAATAGTAATTACCTCATTTCTTTCCCAATTAGGCCTGATTGATAACTCTTTAGGCTCATTCCATATTTTTTCGGGCTGTAATCCCAGGGCAACACTTCCTGTGTCCCAGACGCCGTTTTTATTGGTGTCGTAGGTTATTCTTATGAAATATTTTCCGCCTTTATAATTACTGAAAGTTACAGATGTATCTTGTTTTACAACTATTGTATTTACGATGCTTTTGTTGCCATCAATAATTTCCAGAATATAACTTTTTTGTTTTTCAGGAGGTACAATTTTTACTTTTAGTGTTCCGTAATCATCTTTCTTGCCAAGCTCAAGTGAAGTTTTTATTTCCTTGTTCTGAGCCTTAAAAATGGCTGTAAATGCGCCAGGAGCGAAGGTGATATCATACATGGTTTTTTGTTTCCACGGATACCTGAAATAGTAGGAGAGTTGGTCTAAACTGTCTTTAGTCAAGGTGAAGTTTTTGGTATCTACAGAGTCTTCCAGTAATGTTATTTTGCTTGCATCAAAGCTTTCTATTGGAAAATTGAAGGTAAATTTTAGGGTTCTGCCTGGTGGCAAAGCGCGGTTATCAAGATTATTTAATGCCGTTAATGATCTGGTATATGTTTCTTTTTTACCTCTGGTTAATGTTGCTGTTTGAAGCAATTTTCCGTTTTCTTTAATGCTTACTTTTGTTGAATCGAAGCTTAAATCTGTAAGCCAAACTTTTAGTGAATCGTTGTTCTTACTAAATTTAATTTTCTTTGAAGCATCTAAGGCGGGAGGATCCAGAATTATTGCTTCCGGCTTCTTTAGTTTTTGATTAAAAGTTAACAGTATACTTCCATCTGGATTCAKGCGTTTGTCAACGATTCTAAATACGGTAGCATCCTCTTTAAATACCTTTAAATTCATGCTATCCATATTCTTGGTTAAAACGATGGAATCCTTTAGAAAACCAATTTCGTCTGTCGCTTGCTGATAGATTTTATCACCACTTTTTTCTTTGAGGACGTATAATTTATAGGTATCGCTCCTTAAATTCTTTAAGCTGTAATTACCACTGCTATCTGTAAGGGTATAAATAGATGGCTTACCTTTTCCGAATAGTGTATCTCTATTTAGGGGCAGTATAAATGCAACGGCGTCTAACTCCGGTTCACCCGTTAATGAATTTGTTACTTTTCCTTTTATGCTCAATGAATCAAGTTTTGGACCTGTTGAAAATACATAGGTCAAATTTTTGACTACGTTAGATTCATTAACATCGGCAACAGACTTTCCAAAGTTTAAAGTATATGTTGTGTTTTTTTCGAGACTATCCGGAAAGGATATTTCTAATTTTTTTCCCTTCGTTTTTAGAACTGGAGGTTTAGGCATTTCAGGTGAAACAGAAAATTCTTTAAACTCATTCTGTAATTTGAAATACTCATCAAATTCTATAACAACTTTTTTGGATGTGAAATTTGTAGTCTCGTCTTTTGGTAGCATGCTTAAGACCTTAGGTGGGGTGGTGTCTCTGGGCCCACCCTGAGGTTGCTGAATACTTGCACAGCTGTAAATTAAAGAAACTATCAAAAATAGGATAGCGAAATTCCTTAAGAAGACTATGTTGTTGTTTTTAGCCATTTATATGAGTTGTATTGAATTTAAACCTGTTTTTAATAGATATCATTACTTTTTTCTAAAAGTGGTTTATATCGCTTTAAAATGAGCCTTATTTTTATCTATTATTTTAACACCTAAATTATTATTATCCAGTTAGTTATGTATTATTTGCTGATATGTACCATTAAAACGGATATGTCGGAAGGCGAAACACCTGAAATTCGGGACGCTTGTCCGAGCGTTCTTGGTTTTATTTTCAACAATTTCTCGCGAGCTTCTTTTGATAAAGATACTAATTGAGAATAGTCAAAATTTGGATTAATATCCTTGTCTTCCATCTTTTGCATTTTATTTACAATTTCCTGTTCCTTTTCAAAATAACTCTCATACTTGATTTTTATTTCAGCCTGCTCAATAGTTTCTTTATCAAACTGATCTAAAAATTCATTGAAGTTCGGACTAACAGTTCTAATATCATTTATTCCTACTTGCGGTCGGCTTAAAAGATTAAATACTTTAACGGTCTGATTTAACGCACTTGTTCCTAAATCTTGCAAGAGCGCATTTGCTTGATTCATATCAATTGCCTGTTTTTTGGAGAACTCTACAATTGCATCTGAATTAGCTACTTTTTGCTTAACGAGATCCAGACGTTCATCGTTTATCAGACCCAGACTGTGGCCAATAGGGGAGAGCCTGATATCTGCGTTATCTTGTCTAAGTAAGAGTCTGTGTTCCGCTCTGGATGTAAACATTCTGTATGGCTCTTCGGTGCCTTTAGTTACAAGATCATCAATTAAAACACCGATATATGATTCAGAGCGCTTCATGATGAGCTCATGTTTGTCTTTTACCTTCTGATGGGCATTGATTCCTGCTATAAAACCCTGACTAGCAGCTTCTTCGTATCCGGTTGTTCCGTTTATTTGGCCAGCAAAGAATAAATTGCTGATTAATTTGGTCTCTAGGGTTAAAGATAGTTGGGTAGGCGGGAAATAATCGTACTCAATGGCATAACCTGGCCTGAACATTTTGGCATTTTCAAATCCTGGAATCTTGGTTAGTGCTTTGTATTGTACATCCTCTGGTAGCGAGGTAGAGAATCCATTTACATATATTTCACAAGTATTCCAGCCTTCAGGCTCCACAAATATTTGATGTCTTTCACGTTCGGCAAACCTATTGATTTTGTCTTCAATGGAAGGACAGTATCTTGGACCAAGGCCTTTGATGCGACCAGTAAACATTGGTGATTTTTCAAAGCCTTCTTTTAAGGTCTCGTGCACTTCGGAGTTTGTATAGGTGATCCAGCAGCAACGTTGTTCGGTCGGTCTGGCTACGTTTGTGAAAGAGAATCTGCCCGGATTTTCGTCGCCCCATTGCTCTTCCATAACACTGTAGTTTAAGGATCTTCCATCTACTCGGGGAGGGGTGCCAGTTTTCATTCTGCCGGCTTCAAATCCTAACTCTGTAAGTTGTTCGGTAATTCCAGTTGCTGCWTTTTCTCCGGTGCGGCCGCCGCCAAATTTTTTCTCGCCAACATGGATAACGCCATTTAAAAATGTTCCATTTGTGAGTACTACAGACTTGCCTTTTATCTCGACACCTAAGGAAGTTTTAACTCCAACTACAGTATTGTTTTTAATGAGTAGGCTGCTTACCATATCTTGCCAAAAGTCAACATTTGGAGTACGCTCTAAAGCTAGTCGCCATTCTTCGGCAAATCTTTTGCGGTCATTTTGAGTTCTTGGACTCCACATCGCCGGACCTTTAGAAAGATTTAGCATTCTGAATTGAAGAGTTGTCTTGTCACTTATAATCCCGGAGTACCCGCCCAAAGCGTCGATCTCCCGAACTATTTGTCCTTTGGCTACTCCGCCCATTGCCGGGTTACAGCTCATCTGTGCAATGGTCTCCATGTTCATCGTGATCAATAGAACAGAGGAGCCAAGGTTTGCTGCTGCCGCTGCAGCTTCGCAACCTGCGTGTCCTGCACCGACAACAATTACATCATATTCATTAAACATAGCTTATATTTTGTATGTTCCACGTGAAACTCTGCGATGATTTTCCGGAGCGTTTCACGTGGAACGTGTTTGTAAAGTTATTAATTTATTTCTCTGAAAGCTCGAGCCATCTCTCCATTACAATGTCCATTTCGGTATTTAAGCTTTCGATAGACTTGGTTACGGTTTGAATTTCAATATAGTTTGAACTATCGATTTCTAACAATGATTGTGTTAGCCTTTCTACTTCTGTTTCAATTTGAGGAATCCTTGCTTCCAGATCTTCTAATTCTTTTTGCTCCTTGTAGCTTAATTTTTTTTGTGCCACTGGGGTAGGAGCGGGCGTTTGCGTTTCTTTCTTTTTTACTTCTGGTTTTTCTTTTGCAGCATCTAAACTTAATCTGTATTCCGAATAATTTCCATTGTAAATCGTCACTTCACCATTTCCCTCCATTATAAATAATTGCTCGCTCATTTTATCTAACAGATATCTATCGTGCGATACAAGTATTAGCACACCTGGAAAATTCTCAAGAAATTCTTCAAGAACATTTAAGGTGTCGATATCAAGATCATTTGTAGGCTCATCGAGAATTAAGAAATTTGGGTTTTGCATTAATACTTTCATCAGGTGCAATCGCTTCTTTTCTCCACCGCTTAGTTTCTCGACCATGCCATGTTGCTTCTTGGGCGGGAAGAGAAATAGCGTTAATAGTTGCGAGGCGGATATGGTTTGCCCGTCTGCCATTTTAATATATTCGGCATCAGATTTTACAATATCAATAACACGTTCTTTTTCATTGAAAGCTAAACCTCCTTGTTTATAGTAACCATAAACAGTTGTTTCTCCAGTCCCGACTTTTCCTTTTTCAGGTTTAAGAAATCCGGTAATAATATTTAGCAAAGTGGATTTTCCCGTTCCGTTTTTCCCGGCGAGACCAATTCTGTCGGCGCGTTTAAATGTATAACTGAAATCACTGATGATTTTTTTATCATCAAATGACTGCCCAATATGGTCTAGCTCAAGAATTTTGTTTCCCTGGCGTGACATTTTTACATTTAAAGTAATACTTTGATTGTCAGTTCGTTGCTTTGTTTTGCTATCTAAGTCGTAAAATGCGTCAATTCTTGCCTGAGATTTGGTGGTACGTGCTTGTGGCATCCTTCTCATCCACTCTAATTCTTTCTTTAAAAGATTTTTGTTCTTTTGAAAAGTACTCTCATCAGCAGCTTCTCTTTCAGATTTCTTTTCAAGGAAGTAGGCATAGTTGCCATTGTAGTTATATATTTTTCCTCTGTCTAGCTCAACGATCGTATTACATACATTGTCCAGAAAATAACGGTCGTGCGTAACCAATAGGATCGTTTTATTTCCAGATGTAAGTAATTTCTCTAACCATTCAATCGTATCTATGTCCAGATGATTCGTTGGCTCATCTAATACATAGATCTCAGGATCCTCAATAAGGAGTTTCGCCAGGGCCAAACGCTTTTTCTGTCCGCCAGAAAGTGTAGAAATTTGTTGTTGTAAATGAGTGATCCCCATCCGACTAAGAATGGTTTTTATCTCATGCTCATACTCCCAGGCGTTGTGTTCGCTTAATTCCTCATATAAGCGATTCAGTGTCCTTTCATCTGGATTGGGGTCTTCTATCAGCTCTTCGTATTCTTTGATAAGTTGTTGTTGCTTGTTTTCCAATGAAAATATGAAATCACTAATGGAGTGACCTTCAGTGAAAGATGGCTCCTGATCAAGAAATCCGATCTTTACGGATTTATTTTTTACAATTTTACCCTCAAGAGGAGAGAATCTTTCGGCAAGTAATTTTAATAGGGTACTCTTTCCGGCGCCATTTATTCCAACTAGCGCTACGCGCTGACCGGTTTGTATGCCCAGAGTTAAGTTTTTAAAAAGCCATTCATCGTGATAAGCATGGCCTAAGTTTTCGGCTGCAATTAGTGTGCTCAAAGTCTGTGTTTAACGAGATTATAGATAAGAAATTACTACAAAAGTAAGCAATAATTATTTGGTATATAGTTGGGCCTATTCAATATAGAGGATTTTGATCTTACAGTAACATAACTTGATTGTAACGAAAATGTTATAATAGCCTCCTCAAAATAAGAACAATGGTACTTTTGAAGATAAAAAGGGTTAAAAAACGGCTCTATTAGCGGGCGTTAGAAGCAATAACAACGGACAATCCAATACTTATGCTGTAAAAAAGCCAAGTCCCGGCAAAAAGCCTAAAAACAGCCAAATATTAAGGATTAGATAAAAGCGCAAGATAGTGGTCTTCGCGCGCAGTCATGAGTGTTTTTGCTGCTTTAGTTTTGTCCTTATATCCCAAAAGATGAAGTGCTCCGTGAATCATGACCCTACACAATTCCTGCTCAACGGTATGCTTAAATGTTGCCGCATTTTCCTTTATTCTTTCGATGCTGATAAATATGTCGCCCACAATCGTTTTAAGCTCTTCTGAGTTGTCAAAAGTAATTACATCAGTATATGTGTCATGATTAAGGTAATCCTGGTTTATACGCAGCAGATATTCGTCGGAGCAAAGTATAAAATTCAATTCCTTTAAAAGATATCCTTCTGCTGCAATGGCAGATTTGAGCCAATCCTTAATAACGGTCTTCTTTTTTATGGTATAATTGGTGTCTTCTGTAAAAAAATTAATGCTCGGTTTGCTCATCAGATCATAAATTATTGGGGCGAATTTAGCAATTTAAAGTACTCTGTTATTTTCTTTTTATAGAAGAAGTTTAAATCAGGAGGCAATTTCTGCAGCCATTCTGTTTCTGATTGCTGAAGTTTTTTAAATTTTTCGAGCATCTGTTTGTAAGAAGGGGGGAAATCTTTAGCGGCTTTTGCCTCTCTTTTAGCATCCTGATCTTGTTCTCGCTGCGCGTTCTCTGCATCAAGTAGTTTTGTAAGAATGGTTTTTTGACGATTAAGGGTTTCCTGTTCTATTTTTTTGTTAACTAACTCATTCTCAGTAGACTTCATGTCTTCTATCATTTGATTGAGGTTTCCGAGCCCATTTTTTCCGTCTTTATTTTGCTCCTGATTTATTTTCTGAAGTGCTTCTCTTATCATTTGTTGTTGCTGGGCCATTTTTGCAAACTCCTGGCTCATTTGCCCTTTTGGTACAGAGCCTCTATTCCCGTTCTTCTGAAGCTCATCGCGTGCCTTTTGCATGCTGTTGTTAAGCTGCTTTTGCATTTGCTGAAGTTGCTGCATGCTGCCTCCTTTTCCTTTTCCTTGCCCGCCTCCTTTGGTGTTTTTCTTCATATTCTGGAGCTGGTCCAGCGCTTCATTCAGCATTAAGGTTAGGTTGTTTACTGACGTCATGGTGTACTGCTGATTCCTGTTTGCCATGGCAGTGTTTCTTTCTCCAAGGTTTTCCAGGCTTTTATCAATATTGAAGTTAATCTTCTGCATTTCTTCATTAACAGCAGTTTCAATTTGTGGCACCCTTTTACTTAAAGAGAATAAACTATCGGCAATGGTTTTCATATTGTCTTTAATACTGCGTTGTTTCTGCACGTTCTGTGTATAAAGAGGGTCATTGCTATTCATTCCTTTTAGGTTCAGCATTACCTTTTCCTGATCAAAAGAGGTGTTCAGCAGGTTTTTTAATAACTGACGCAGCTCGGCAATACTCAGGTTACTTTCCATTTCAGCAGATTCCTGCTGCATCTGTTCCATTTGTTTAGCAACCTTTTCCATTTGTTCGGCCGCTTTCTGCTGACTTTTGGACGCATCTTTTTTATTGTTCTGATCTAGTTTGTTCTCGCTGTCCTTTTGTTGTTGTTTGATTTCGGATGTTTCTTTTTCAGGATTTTTAAATGGATTTGGACGCTCCATTTGCTGGTTTTTCTCATCTAGTTTCTCGAGTTCTTTTTTAATGTCGTCGAATTCAGAAGAGAGTTTTTTCTGTTCTTCCTTAAGCTTGTTGGGCCCAGAGTCTTTTTCTGCACTTTTTTGGGATAATTCTTTTTGCTCCTTAGCAAGGTCATTTAGCCTGTCTGTGTTGTTTTTTAAGTTTTGTTCGAATTCTAATTGCTTGTAAAGCTCTAATATCCTGTCAAGTTCATTCTTTAAAGACTTGTTGTCCATCTGCATTTTAGACAACTCAGTTTGAGTTTGATCCTTATTGTTCTCGTCCATTAGGTTTTGAAGCTTTTGAAGAAGCTCTTTKGTTTTTTCATTAAGAACATTGTTGAACAGGTCATCAATCTTCTTTTGTTTCTCCATTAATTCGTCTTTTAAAGCATTGTTCTCTTCTTTTTGGAGTGTGTTTTTTTCATTTAATGACTTGATTTCCTCAACTGCTTTTTCAAGTTGCTGCTGCTTATCCAGCAGTTGTTCTATCTGTTTTTTATCATCGAAAGAGAGTTGTTTCTTATCCAGCAGCGTTTCTCCAAGCTTTTTGCTGTCTTTTTCAACTTCGGAGGCCAGTTTGATGGTTTTTTCCATTTTCTGCTTCAGCTCTGTGTTTCCCTGGTTTATTTTTTCGGCAACCTGCTGTTGGGTGGGAACTTCAAATATCTTTATCGCTGATTTAGTCTTTTTAGCTCCGTTTACCGCATCATTATCTGCCACCTCAAAATAGTACTCTAGTGCTTGTCCGGGCTTTAGAGGCGTCTCGTTTAGATTCCATAGATAGAAAAATGCGTCTTCCTGTTGATTTTTCTTTATTGAAATGGATTTTGTGACAGTGCTTTTTAGGATACCATTTTCTTTGATATTGTATTGAAATTTTAAGGAACTAAATCCATGATCGTCTGATATATTCCCCGAAAAATATAAGGCCTTGCTACTAACAGAATCTGGGGTTTCTACTATTGAGATGTTAGGGAATTCATCCTTAATAATGGCTATTTGATGAGAGAGAGAGTCTTTGCTGTTTATAAAGCTGTTTTTAGGAGTAATTTGATATCCTGTATTTTCTTGTAGCTTTTTGGTAAAACTAAAGCTATTGCTACTAGAATTTAAAGCGTACTGCTTGCCCCCAATGATAAAGTTAAGCGCACTACTGTTCTCTGTGTTTAACAACCAGGTAACTATCGTTCCTTCAGGGATTAATAAATCACCTGCATTTTGGATGGTTTCTTCTTTTTTGTTTAGATATGCGGGGTATTGGAGTTTAGCTGTAATATTGAGTACGGAAGGACGGGGTTTAACCTCAATTGTATGAGAAATAGAGTTAAAGCCCCCGGCAGAGAACTGAATGTTTTTATTCTTTTGTAGGTTTTTGAATATATAGGTAAAGCGGTTGTTGCCTTCTTTTTCTAATTTATAGGTATTTGCTCCATCTGAAACATATACTTCCTGAGGGAGTTCGTTTCCTGTGGTTTTAAGTTTAAGCGTAAAGTCATCGCCCTGCGGAACCATTAGGCTTTTGTTTAACATCACAAAATCAAAAGGAGCTTTAGGGAGAATTTCTTTATTGTACTGAACAAAACTGCTAGTTCCTTCTCTTAATATGGCTGGTGCAATTATGCCAATTAGCAGGATAACAGAGAGAGGTATGAGGAAGTATTTAATGTGCTTTTTGTTGTCTTTTAGTTTGATTGCGCTTGCAAAAGGAACGGGTCTGAGTTCCATTATTTTCTGATCAATCCCTGCTAAAATCAATTGATTGTTGTTTGGATGCTGATTGGCAAGCGCCTGAAGCTGAAGGGTGTTTAGTAACTTATCTTTTACATTAAAAAAATGATCGCCAATTAATGTAGCCGCTTCTTCTATACTTAGATTCTTACTTAGTTTGAAGTAAGAAAGTGCTGGTTTTATAATGAGAAATGATATTACTGCTACAGAAAACACTATAAACGAAAAAAAAAGGAAGGTTTTAGTGCCTACACCAGGGTTTGTATAATAAACAAACAGAAAGAGGAAAAGATAACCCAGAAGTAGCAAGGCTGCTGCATAGATAGACCCCCGCACCAGCTTATTCAGATAAAACTTTTGCGTAAACTCATTAACTTTAGCTATTAAAATGGCGTAATTATTATTCATTAAAACAGTGGAATGGGTAATAAAGTTAAAAAATAACTTTAAGAAAACGTTTAGATAAACATTTAACGAGTATTTTTAGAAAAAGTATATTTATGAAATCATCAATTTTAGTCATTACCCTTATGGCTGTATTTACGAAAAGTTTTGATCCGGAGCCTAAAGCAATTGTTAAGGGAAGTTCATGGAATAATAATCCTGTTATTGCGCATCGTGGGGCATGGAAAAAGAATAATTTACCTGAAAACTCTATTGCCTCTCTAAAAGAAGCGATAAGATTGGGCTGTTATGGTTCTGAATTCGATGTTCATATGACTTCGGATAGCGTTTTGGTTATTAACCACGATCCGGACTTTTATGGGCTTCATATTGCGCAAGTAACGTATAAAGAGCTTTTGACTAAAAAACATCCAAATGGCGAAAATATTCCTACTCTGGAAGCGTATTTAAAAGAGGGAATAAAGCAGAAGAAAATGAAGTTGATTCTGGAGATAAAACCATCGAAAGCAGATCCGGAAAGAGATCAGAAATTAACTGACCGTGCAGTTGCAATGGTTAAGAAATTGAAAGCAAAAGAATGGGTTGATTACATTAGTTTTAGCTATGATGTTCTGAAGCGGGTTTTGGAATTGGACCCTAAGGCTAGGGTGGCTTATTTGAATGGAGATGCATCTTTAGATAAACTTAAAGCCGATGGATTTTATGGTGCGGATTATCACTACAGCGTTTACCAAAAAGGAGAGTGGTTTGCTAAGGCTAAAGAATTGGGTTTAACTATTAATGCGTGGACAGTTAATAATGCTGAGGACATGAAATGGCTGCTTAAGAATAAGGTGGAGTTTATAACTACAAACGAACCTGAATTGGCTTTCGAGACCATCAAAGCAACACAGACGGAGAATAAATAAAAGGCTATAAAACAAAAAAGCATCGCAGGTTATCTGCGATGCTGTACAATTTATGTTTTTAATAATCTAGATTACTTTAACATTAATCGCATTCAACCCTTTTTTACCGCTTTCAACATCGTATTCAACTTTGTCGTTTTCACGAATTTCATCGATAAGGCCTGTTGAATGTACAAAAATTTCGCTATCTCCGTTTGCTGGAATGATGAATCCGAAACCTTTAGTTACATTAAAAAATTTTACTGTTCCTTCTTGCATTGTATTATTTATTAAAAATTAAGTGTGCAATGTACATATTATTTTTTTATTAAAATGCAAGTGCTTTATATTTTGATTAATATAAAATGCGAAAAGCATCATTTATTGTCTTTTTTGCCCTGAACAACMAATTTAATTTCGCTAGAGTGGGGTATTCCAAGTGTTTTTCCCGGTGTAACCCTCAGTAGATTTTGAAGATAGACATTGATAATTGMTTCTAATGATTTCTTTCTTGCCTCTTTGTGTTCTGGCAAAACGTTTCCAAATGAAGTTAAATACATTTTGCCATTAGCATTTACAAGCACATTAAATGCGTATGCAAAGTCCTTGTAAGCCTTATCAATGTCGATACGATATTCCGGGAATAAATAATCGTAGGATTGTGTTCTGCCCATAAAGGGGTCAACGGTTGTGATTTTTTTTACTTTAATTAGCTTGCTTACCGGGGTAAACTCCACCGGCTGCCGGCCCGCGAACGCACTATCTAAATTTTTCGGGTTGCGATTTGATTTTGCAGAGAGCCATTGAACATAAAGTGTATCGGCTTTGGAGGGCTTTTGCAGCTCCTCTGCAGTTGTTTTTAATACATTTTTTATATAATTATCGGAATAGTAAGTTATGTTAACATCAGATCTGATGTCTTTCGAGATTTCCTTTTTTTGAAGATGAAGCCTTTGAAACACAAGGCTATCTTTGTTTACTTTTTTTATCCGGAAGTATTCATTTGCAAAATTATATACATCGCCATGATCAAACATGAGAAAAAAGGGCTGCATCTTTTTCTTTTGAGGACTATAAGCCATCACTGTATCGTTTGATTTAAACTGAATGATCCACGATGGTTCCTGCTGGAATCCCATTTCATTGAAAGAAAGGCCGTTGCTAAATCTACGCTTTACTTCCTGATATCTAATTCCAATGATTGAATCAAATGAAAGTTTTTTTACGACTTTTTTCTCCTCTTTAGGGCTGTTGCAGGCATAAGATGTAGTGAGTAAGATTAAGCTGAATAATAATTTAAAACGGGGTATCTTCGTCATATTTGTAAAAATAAATATTTATATCCGTTTCTTCAATTTTATAAGTTTGATAAGGAGCTCTCCATTTCTGTTTATGGAAAGGAAAATGCCCCTGCCATCTCCCGAGCGTAATGTTTTGGTAATGTCATTAAGGTTTAGGGTTTTGGCGCTAGAAAAATTGATGGATATAATCTCATCTCCTTCATGTATTCCTGCCAACTGGGCCGGAGAATTGGGTTCAATTCTGCTGATGAAATATCGCTTGTTTGGGTCTTCTTCTACATAGACTTCGATACCCGACATATCGTGTTCAAACGGCCGCTTGAAGGATTGATTCTGTTTGAGGTACATGATTTCATTTGCATAATCAAAAGTAACATTGAACCGACTTAATATGTCGGCTCCCAGATTCCCATTTCGATTTAAAATAAACGTTTTTGCCGCTACATCATCATAAATAGGATAGGAAGAAATGACATCCTTTAACACGAAGTTTCCTATCCTTATTTTGGGCACACGCCCAACATTTCCGCTAATTGGACCACTTAAACCAATTCCGAGATTTGCAGGAATTGAATTTGCAGGGACAGGGAAAGGTTTTTCGTTTAAGGTTTCAAGTGAAATGGCATGACTGGCACCATTATCAACAACAACTTTTGCGTTTATTATACCCAATTCTTTGGTGTCTAGCTCTACGTTGATATAGGGCTTGTTATTGATGATTTGCAATGGAACAATATCTCCTTTTATTTTCTTTTTAGTTCCCGGCAAGCTAAAGATTACTCTTTTAGAAGAGTAATTAATTTCGACTGTAAAGCTATTGAAGAAATAGTAACCCAAAAGGCCATAAATTCTGATGCCCATAAAATTTGAAAGACCTAAAATATCTGTTTTTAATATTGCCGTAGGGATGTAATCAATACTTGCTTTGCCTACTTTGGCTGAGAGCTCATTGGAAAGAAAAGCGTCGATTTCTATTCCTTTACCGAGACCGGTTATTTTAATAGGCCGAAGATCTTTGAGGTTTAAATCTTTAACAATTGTAGTATCTGTGATCACCAATGGTCCTACACCGGTATCAAGAATGAAGTTATACGGGCCTTTGTTGTTAATGTACAAGGGAATAATAATTAAATTCCGGATAAGGGTAAAATTGACAGCGCCTTTTGTACGAGAACCATGAAAACTAAATTGCTGGGCTTTTAGGGCATATGCCGAGCAAATTCCAATTATTATGGAAATCAGAATAACTTTTAAGAAAAAGAAATTAACGGCACGCATAAGCGAATTCATTGAACTAATTTAATAAATTAGTAGTCAGTATGTGTAGATCTGAATTTAAAATTAAAAGCTTATTTCTTTTATTGGTTGTCTGTGGGGGCTTTTTTTTAAGTGGGTGCTCCATTGACCGTCGTATGGCCAGAAAGGTGAATAGCCTTTTTAAACAGTCTGAGGGGCTAAAAAAACACTATGTTGGGTTTGCTTTATACGATATGTCTGCGGATAAAATGGTCTTTGAAAATAACGCTGATAAATATTTTACTCCGGCATCAAACACTAAATTATTTACTTTTTATGGGGGACTAAAAATGACCCCTGATTCAATTCCAGCCTTGCGGTATATTGAGCGTGGTGATTCCCTTATATTTTGGGGGACAGGAGATCCTTCTTTTTTACAAATCCAGTTAAAAGGAACGAAAGCTTTCGATTTTCTAAGAGCTACAAAAAAGAAACTCTTTTTTGCGCATGGAAGATACAAGGGGGATTTTTATGGAAAGGGTTGGCAATGGGATGATTACAATGATTATTATCAGGCAGAGATCAATGAGTTCCCGATTATGGGGAACCTGGTTGAAATTAATGAAGAGAAGGGTAAATTGAAGGTTTCGCCTACCTTGTTTGCTGATTGTGTAGGTCAGGATTCTTCAATAAAAGATACTTCTTTTCTTGTAAAGAGGGATTTCAATGAAAATAGATTTAATTATCCCTCAGTAGCTGTGCCTTTGGGATATAAGCAGGCCGTGCCATATAAAGTCAGTTTGCAAACAACATTAGCATTATTGTCGGATACGCTTGGAAAAAAGGTTGAATTAGTTAACATGAATATGCCCGCTAATGCATCAATGTTGTATTCTTTAAAATCGGATTCTGTTTTTAAAGAGATGCTGGTTCCAAGTGACAATTTTATTGCCGAACAGTTGCTCCTGGTATATTCAAATCAGATTGGCGAGCATTTGAGTGCAGAGGCGGCAATACAGCACATCGAAAAAACCTATTTAAAGGAGCTACAGGATAAACCCGTATGGATTGATGGTTCTGGCTTGTCAAGGTATAATTTATTCACCCCAAGGGATATTATTAAGCTTCTGGAGCTTATTTACAAAGAGGTGAATGATCAAAAGAGATTATTTGCGATGCTCCCGGCCGGTGGGAAGAGCGGAACCTTAAAAAATGCCTATCCTAAAACCAATGATCCCTTTGTTTTTGGCAAAACAGGAACGCTATCGAATGTTCACTGTCAGAGCGGTTATGTTGTGACCAAAAAAAACAAGATATATCTGTTCTCCTTTATGAATAATAATTTTGTTTCGTCTACAACCGGAGTGAGAAATGAGATGGGCAAAATTATAACCTACGTGCATGAAAACTTTTAGGTTATAGCTTTTCAAATGGAATATCCATGAGGGGATATTTTTTCCATCCAACGAAATCAAAATGCCACCATTCATTTGTTATTACACGGAATCCATAGGCTTGCATTGTTGTTATCAGTAATGTTCTGTTTTTTATTACTGGTGCTGGCAGGTTTGAGTAAGATGGTGAGGCTTGGGCCGCAAAACTGTCGTACGGTGTCGGCATTTGAAGTTCTTTTCCCGTTTTTAAATCGATAAGTGTTAGGTCTATGGCACAGCCCCGGTTGTGTTTAGATCCTTTTTTAGGGTTAGCGACAAAATTTTTGTCTTTAGCTTTTTGGTAGAAAGCAAGTGTAATGGTATATGGCCGATACGCATCGAAGATTTTTAAGCCGTAGCCTTTTTTGTTAAGGGCAAATTGTATCTTTTTTAGCTGTTCAACAACAGGCTTCCTTGCAAAAGCCCGGGCCTCTTTGTACATCACCTGATTCATGAAGTTGTTTTTGGTGGCGTACCTGATATCGAGCTTAATGTTCGGAATTGCTTTTTGGATTTCTATTAATTTATTCTTTGGGTCTTTAGCATAGGATGAGTGGTAATCTTCATATGAATTGACGACTTGTAAACCGTAAGGGTTGGCCTTAAGTTTTTGCGCTTTTGTGCATAACGGAAAAATGAAAAGCAGTAGCAGGTACAGGTATTTCCTCATGCCAGGAGCTATTGATTTGAGACCACAAGCAGTTCAATGTCCTTGTATGGAAGGTTATACATGTTAGCAAGGTCTTTGTTCGTTAAATGCCCCTGATAAATGTATAGCGCTTCTCTGATACCGGGCTTGCTCCAAACCACATTCATTAATCCGCCCATATCACCTATATCTACAAGAATTGGTGTAAATATATTTGTGAGGGCATATGACGCCGTGCGAGGCACCCGAGAAGCGATATTAGGAACGCAATAATGGATTACATCATGTTTCCTAAACACGGGGTCCTTATGATTGGTGACTTCTGAGGTTTCGAAACAACCACCCTGGTCTATGCTTACATCGATTACAACCGAATTGGGTTTCATTCGGGTTACGGTTTCTTCCATTACAATGCAGGGGCTTCTTCCGTGAGTTGCTCTGATGGCGCCAATAACAACATCGCAGGTAGTAATTGCTTTACCAAGGACTATAGGTTGCATTACAGAGGTGAATACCCGGCTTCCCAGGTTATTTTGAAGGCGTCTTAAGCGATAAATAGAACTGTCGAATACTTTTACCTCCGCGCCTAGCGCAAGGGCTGTACGCGCGGCATATTCTCCAACGGTTCCTGCGCCAAGAATTACAATCTCGGTTGGCGGAACGCCTGTAAAGCCCCCAAGCATCAATCCTTTTCCTCCTGTTACATTGCTGAGATATTCTGCAGCGATGAAAATAGAGGTTGCTCCAACAATTTCACTCATTGCACGTACTACGCTTAGAATATTTCCTTCATCTCTAAGGTTTTCAAAGCAAATGGCATTGATTTTCTTATTAAGAAGCGCTTTTAGATAGGTTTCTTTTAGTCCGCCCATTTGAAGCGCCGATATTAAAGTCTGTCCTTTATGCATGAGGGCAACCTCTTCTAAAGTTGGCGGGGCTATTTTAACCAGGATATCAGCATTAAATACATCCTTTTTATTAAAAGAGATAATCGCACCCTGTTCGCTATAGTCGTTATCTGAAAAATTTGAACCAACGCCAGCGCCGGTTTCAATTATAACTTTATGCCCATTGTTAACCAAGAGGGCAACCGATAAAGGAGTCAGTGCAATTCGGTTTTCCTGGAAAGAGATTTCTTTTGGAATGCCAATATACAAACTATTGCTTTTCTGACTGGTTTCTGACATTGTCTCTTTGGGTTGTAAAAGCCCTTTTTGAGCAATGGAGGCCATACCTTCGCGTAATCCTGTAGCCATATTTGTTTATGTGATATTTTAGCTTGAAATTAAGAAAAATAACCTAAAAATCAGGGTTTGCCATTTTATATTTTATTGATGGACAGTACCCTCTCGTTTTCACTTAACATTTTGATCTCAACTTTAATATAGTGCTCCGGTAAAAGCTCTTCAACTTTTTCGGGCCATTCGATAAAGCAGGTATTTCCTGAAAAAAAATACTCTTCGTAGCCAATATCGTATGCCTCCTGGAGGTTTTTAATACGATAGAAATCAAAATGATAAAAGATGTTGCCTTTTCCCTCGTATTCGTTTACAATGGAAAAGGTTGGACTTGAAACCAGTTCTTTTACGCCAAGCGCTTTTGCTATGACTTTAATAAAAGTTGTTTTTCCAGCCCCCATGTCTCCTTCAAAAACAAATATTTTTTCAGTTCCGGCAAAATCTAACAGGGCAATAGCGGCTTGATCTAAATCAGATAAGCTGTTTACATTAATATTCATTATTATCTTGAACTGTATGTGGCAATTGGTATAATCATCTCTTCTAATGAAATACCCCCATGCTGGAAGGTTTCATTGTAGTAATTTACGAATTGGTTATAGTTGTTCTGGTAAACAAAATAACGGTCTTCTTTTGCAAAGATATAATTGGAGCTAATATTAATTTTTGGCAATTGGGCCTCGTGAGGATTTTTAATAAGAAAAACCTCTTTTGCATTAAAATTAAGGTTACGCCCTTGCTTGTAGCGAAGATTTGTATTGGTATTTCTATCGCCAATAACTTTGCTTGGATGTTTTACCCTTATTGTTCCATGGTCTGTCGTGATAATCAGCTTAACATTCTTCTGAGAGATTTTTTTCAAAAGATCCATTAAAGGAGAATGCTCAAACCATGAGAGGGTTAGTGAACGGTAGGCGGCATCGTCGTTGGCCAGCTCACGAATCATTTGCATGTCTGTTCTGGCATGCGATAGCATGTCGACAAAGTTATATACAATAGCATTAAACTCGTTTTGCAGCAAATTGTTCACTTGCTCATTAAGGGCCTTCCCGTCGTCGTAAGTTAATATTTTGTTGTAGCTGAATTTACAATCTTTACGCAGGCTACGCTTAATCTGATCTGCCAAAAAGGCACCTTCGTGCATGTTTTTTCCGCCCTCATCATCATCGTTTTGCCATAATCCAGGAAAGCGTTTTTCCATTTCCAGCGGCATTAACCCAGAGAATATCGAATTACGTGCATATTGGGTTGCAGTAGGTAAGATACTTGAATACGTATCTTCCTCGTCCAAACGGAAATGTTCAGTAATCAGGGGATTAATAATCCGCCATTGATCGTACCTTAAGTTATCAATAAGAATAAAGAAGACAGGAACATTGTTATTAATTAAAGGGAATGCTTTTTTCTTTAATAACTCGTTTGAAAGCAAGGGGGCTTTGCCTTTGCCATTAACCCAGCCTAAGTAATGGTCTTCAATGAATTTTGAGAACTGCATATTTGCTTCTGACTTTTGCATTGTCAGAATCTCGTGCATTTGCGGATCATCAAGTTTCTCTAGCTCAAGTTCCCAGAAGACTAATTTTTTATAAACATCTACCCACTCTTCGTAGCTTAACTTATCGTTTAAAGTCATTCCCAGGCGCCTGAAGTCCTGTTGGTAAGCCATGGAGGTTCTTTCGCTTACAAGACGCTTATTGTCTATAATTTTCTTTATGGTTAATAAAACCTGTTTCGGATTAACGGGCTTAATAAGGTAGTCATCTATTTTAGACCCGATGGCATCTTCCATCAGGTTTTCTTCTTCGCTTTTGGTAATTAGTACAACCGGAACATCATTTCTAATGTTTTTTATTGCGGTAAGGGTTTCGAGACCACTCATACCAGGCATGTTTTCATCAAGAAAAACCAGGTCAAAGTGTTCTTTCCCAAATGCTTCAAGGGCATCGTTACCATTAGTGTAGGTGGTAACATGATATCCTTTTTCGTTTAACAGTAATATATGTGGTTTTAATAAGTTTATCTCATCGTCGGCCCATAGAATCTTGGTTTCCTGCATTATCGTATTTTATAATGTGAATTAATTTGTCAAAAAGAGACTGTGTCTTTCTTACTATGGATAAAAATAGCAATTTTTGTACCGTATAATTTATTTTTAAGGATTGAACAAAAAGAAAATAATAAATGATCCTGTTTATGGTTTCATAAATATTCCTTCAGAAATAGTATTTGATCTCATCTCTCATCCTTATTTTCAAAGGTTGAGGTATATAAAGCAATTGGGGATGACCCATTTGGTGTATCCGGGAGCGTTACATACCCGATTTCACCACGCTTTAGGGGCAATGCATCTGATGGGATTGGCTATTGAAATTTTAAGAAGCAAAGGGCATGAGATTAATAAGGAAGAAGAAGAGGCTGCCACAATTGCAATCTTACTACATGACATCGGACATGGGCCTTTTTCGCATGCGCTTGAGTATTCGTTGGTTAACGGAATAAAGCATGAAGATATTTCCATGCTTATTATGGAAAAGCTTAATGCAGAATTTGGCGGAAGATTAACCCCGGCAATTGATATTTTTAAAGGCAAATACCATAAGAATTTTCTGGCTCAACTTGTTTCTGGTCAGCTGGATCTTGACAGAATGGATTACCTGAACCGGGATAGCTTTTTTACCGGAGTAAGCGAAGGTGTAATCAGTTTTGACCGCATCATTAAGATGTTTAATGTGCTGGACGATAACCTGGTAATTGAAGAAAAGGGAATTTACTCAATAGAGAACTTTTTGATTTCCAGAAGACTGATGTATTGGCAGGTTTATTTGCATAAAACAGTTATTGCAGGAGAAATGGTGCTGGTGAAAATTTTGAAACGCGCAAAGGAACTTGCAGTTAAGGGAGAGGCTCTTTTTGCAACACCTGCGCTTCAGCATTTTTTAATAAATGACGTTACGGAGACAAGTTTCTTTTCTGAAGAGATTCATTTAAATATGTTCGCCCAACTTGATGATCAGGACATTTTTGCCTCCATTAAAGTTTGGCGAGACCATCCGGATAGAATATTGGCCCAATTGTGCAAAATGCTTACTAACAGGAATCTTTATAAAGTTGAAATTACAAATGATGCTCCAGATCAGAACAGAGTAGATGTGCTTAAGGAGAACACCGCGGAATTTTTGAAACTTAATGATGATGAAGTGTCCTATTTTGTTTTTACCGATGTAATAAGAAACAGGGCATATGATGCGGGGAACAGCAATATTAATATCCTATTAAAAAACAATATCATAATTGATATTGCAAAAGCATCAGATTTATCTAACTTAGAATCTTTAGACAAAACAGTGAAAAAGCACATACTTTGCTACCCGAGAATTATTTAGCATAATTTAACAAAATAATTAGTTTTTAATCCCGTTTTTAGTTTCTTAATCTAAGATGGAATTATAATAACCTAAATAGGTTTATTTGTTCATATCAATTTAACATATAACTTTGTAAAATGCAATTTACTGCCAAGCAGATAAGCGAATTTATAAATGGCACCATTGAGGGCGACGAAAATGTAAAAGTCGAAGAGCTTTCTAAAATAGAAGATGGCAAGCCGGGATCTTTATGCTTTTTGTCCAACCCGAAATACGAGAACTATTTATATTCTACCAATGCCTCTGTAGTTATTGTTAGTCAAGATTTTTTGCCTGCACAGGCTGTAAAAAGTACCTTAATTAAGGTTGCAGATCCTTATAGTGCATTTTCTGTGTTGTTAGACAGGTACAATGAAGTGATTAGTCAGGTTAATGACTCATCAGGAATTGAACAGCCATCCTTTGTGCACCCAACTGCAAAATTGGGTAAAAATGTCTTTATAGCAGCCTTTTCTTATATCGCAGAAAACGTAGAAATAGGAGATAACTCGAAAATACTTGCTCAGGTTTACGTGGGCCCTGATACCAAAATTGGAACGGGGTGTACACTTTTTCCGGGGGTAAAGATTTATAACCGGTCAGTTATTGGAGATCGGGTTTTTATACACGCAAACACTGTAGTAGGTAGTGATGGCTTTGGGTTTGCCCCACAAGCTGACGGGACCTATTCAAAAATTGCCCAAATTGGCAATGTGGTTATTGAAGATGATGTTGAGATTGGCGCGAATACTACGATCGATAGGGCAACAATGGGATCCACTTTCATTAGAAAAGGGGTTAAATTGGATAATCTTATTCAAATTGCCCACAATGTTGATGTTGGTGAACACAGTGTTGTTGCCGCGCAAACCGGAATTTCGGGAAGTACCAAACTGGGTGAGAAATCCGTTGTTGGAGGACAGGTTGGTATTGCGGGTCACCTATCATTAGCTAAGGGAACACAAATTGGCGCACAGGCGGGTATTAATTTTAGTACAACAGAAGAAAATAAACAATGGCACGGCAGCCCTGCCCAGCCACTAAGAGATTGGATGCGCGCATCTGTAATATTTAAACAATTACCTGCTGTTGAAAAAAGAATAGCAGCCTTAGAAACAACTATCGCACAATTAAAAGCGTTAATTGAGCAAAACAGTACAATACAAGATAAATAATGAACGTTAAGCAAAAGACCATTAAGAACGAGGTTTCCGTAAAAGGGGTAGGCCTGCATACCGGAGCAAATGTTACATTAACTTTTTGTCCCGCACCTGAAAATCATGGATTTAAATTCCAAAGAGTAGATTTACCAGGAGCGCCAATAGTTGATGCAGATTGTGATAATGTTACTGATACTGCCAGAGGCACAACTATTTCTCAGAATGGCGCAAGTGTAAGTACCGTTGAGCATGTAATGGCCTCGCTTGTAGGTATGGATCTGGATAATGTGCTTATGAAAGTGGATGGTCCGGAAACGCCAATTATGGATGGCAGCGCAATCCTATTCCTAGAAGCACTAGAAGCAGCCGGAATTCAGCAACAAGATATCGATCGCGAGTACTTTCAAATACCACATAATATAACTTATACAGAACCGGATAGAAAAGTTGAGATTGTAGCAATGCCGCTTGACGACTATAGGTTTACCTGTATGATAGATTATAATTCACCTGTTTTAGGCAGTCAGCATGCTGGCATTTCAAGTATTGCTGAATTCAGAAAGGAAATTGCATCGTGCAGAACTTTTTGTTTTTTACACGAACTTGAATATCAATTACAAAATAATCTGATTAAAGGAGGTGATTTAAATAATGCCATAGTTATTGTTGACAAAGAAGTTACCAAAGAGGAACTAGACCATTTAGCCACTATTTTTAATAGAAAGGCGATAGAGGTTGCTCCACAGGGGATCTTAAATAACATGGAATTAAGGTATCAAAATGAACCTGCCAGACATAAATTGTTGGACATGATAGGTGATCTTGCGCTTGTTGGAGTGCATTTAAAGGGCCATATTATGGCTGCCCGCCCAGGTCATGCAGCAAATGTTGCCTTTGCAAAAAAGATTAAAGCAGCAATCAAAAAAGAAAAAAACAAAAAGGTACAGCACGTTTATGACCCATCGGTAAAACCACTTTACGACGTGGTTCAAATCATGGATATTTTACCGCACAGACAACCTTTTCTATTTATTGATAAAATATTGGAACTTTCTAAAACACACGTAGTTGGCGTTAAGAATGTTACCATGAATGAAGAGTTTTTTAAAGGACATTTCCCTGGAGCGCCAGTGTTCCCGGGAGTAATTCAAATTGAGGCAATGGCGCAGACCGGAGGTATTTTGGTTCTGAGCACAGTTCCAGATCCAAGAAATTACCTTACCTTGTTCTTAAAAATAGATAATGTACGCTTTAGGGCTCAAGTATCGCCAGGCGATACTATTGTTTTCAGATGCGATTTGATGGAACCAATCAGAAGGGGAATTGCCCAGATGAAGGGTGTCGGAATGGTTGGAGGCAAGGTAGTTGTGGAAGCAGAGATGATGGCACAAATTGTAAAAGTAAAAGATAGCGAACCAGTAGCATGATACAACCCCTAGCGTATATACACCCTCAGGCAAAAATTGCCGATAATGTGGTAATAGAGCCTTTTGCAGTGATACATAAGGACGTAGAGATTGGTGAGGGAACCTGGATAGGTTCTAACGTAGTCATTATGGATGGAGCGCGTATTGGAAAGAACTGCCGGGTTTTTCCGGGCTCAGTAATTTCTGGTGTGCCTCAGGATTTAAAATTTGCTGGTGAGGTAACCACAGCTGAGATTGGAGACAATACCACTATCCGAGAGTGCGTGACTATAAACAGGGGAACAAAAGACAAGTGGAAGACGGTAATAGGAAGTAATTGCCTTATACAGGCATATTCTCACATCGCTCATGACTGTGAAGTTGGAGATTACTGCATTTTTTCTAATAGCACCACCTTGGCAGGCCATATTACCATTGGTAATTATGTAGTACTGGCAGGACTAGTGGCTATCCATCAATTTGTAAAAGTTGGTGCCCATGCCTTTGTTACCGGAGGTTCCCTGGTAAGGAAAGATGTTCCGCCTTACGTTAAAGCAGCAAGAGAGCCGCTTTCGTATGCAGGAATTAACTCAGTAGGTTTGAGAAGGAGAGGCTTTTCGTCTGAAAAGATTAACGAGATACAGGAGATCTATAGGGTTTTATTTGTGAAACATAATAACGTTACTAAAGCGTTGGATATGATTGAAGCAGAATTTAAACCAACAGAAATTCGTGATGAAATAGTTGATTTTATTAGAAACTCAAACAGAGGTGTAATGAAGGGCTTTGGTTCTGGAAGCTAATTGATCAATCAATGACAATTACTTTAGAGGACATTGGGCGAAGGTTTAACCAGGAATGGATTTTTAAAGGAATAAATTATCAATTTAATTCTGGCGGCAAATACGCAATCTTAGGCCCAAATGGCTCTGGAAAATCGACACTTTTGAGTGTTGTACTGGGAAATTTATCTCCGTCGGAGGGTGCTATAACCTATAATAATCAGAAGAATATACCCGTAGAGCGAATCTATGAATATATCAGTTTTGCGGCACCGTATTTAGATTTGATCGAAGAATTTACGCTGCAGGAAACCATCGATTTCCATTTCAGGTTTAAGACGCTGCAGAAGGGCTTTGATGAAGAGATGGTCTTGGATCTGCTTGGATTAAAGAAATCGCAAGACAAGGCACTAAAACACTTCTCGTCTGGAATGAAACAGCGAACCAAGCTCGTTCTGGCATGTTGTACAGATACACCAATACTTTTATTGGATGAGCCGACCTCAAACTTAGATAAGCAAGGTGTTGTATGGTATCATGAACTGATCGCACGTTTTACGGCTGACCGGCTTGTAATAGTAGGCTCAAATCAGGAAGCTGAGTATTCGTTTTGTAACCATTTCGTTCAAATAACGGATTATAAATAACAAAAATTATATTTGTGATAAGTGCAAAAGCGGTCGATTTGGGCATTAAAGAACGATAAAAAAATATTTTTAAATTACTATTGTAGAATTAATAAATAGTTTATACCTTTGCGGCACGAAAAAGAGCCGGTGGTTTAGGCAAAATTTCAGAATAAAATGGCAAAAGCATCAGAAGTAAAAAATGGTAATATCCTTCGTTTTAACGGAGAATTAGTGCAAGTAGAAGAGTTTCTACACCGTACACCAGGTAATTTACGCGCTTTTTATCAAGCAAGAATGCGGAATGTAAAAACAGGGAAACTTGTAGAATATAGGTTCCGTGTTGATGAAGATGTTGAGATTTGCCGTGTTGAAACCAACGATTACCAATACTTGTATGAAGATGGTGAAGCACTTGTAGTAATGGATAATACTACTTACGAGCAGTTTAACATACCAAAGGTGTTATTTGGTAAAAGCCTTCGCTTTTTGAAAGAAGGAATGAATGTAATTATCGCATTTGAAAGTGACGAGCCTATTATGGCACAAACACCTTCACATGTTGAATTAGAAATAACGTACTCTGAGCCAGCAGTTAAAGGCGATACCTCTACAAACGCACTTAAATATGCAACAGTAGAGACCGGAGTTGAAATAAAAGTGCCAATGTTTATCAATCAAGGCGATAAAGTTAAGATAGATACACGCACTGGCGATTACGTAGAAAGAGTAAAATAAGAATTTTCATAGTTTAGTTTTAGGTTTAGGTTGATTGTGGCTTCGGAGTGGTTCCCGAAGCCATCTTTTTTTATATTTGTTTAAATGAAAAAGGCAGAACTTAGGAAATTAGCATTGAACAAGAGAAAATTACTCTCCCCCTCGGCAATACCTGCACTTAGTAACCAATTATTAGCTCATTTTTCAAGACTTGATTTTTCGGAGGTGAAGACAATCCATGTTTTTTTACCCATAGTTGAGAAAAACGAACCAGATACATTTCTTTTCATCGATTGGCTTAGAAATAACCATCCTGATATAAAAATTATTGTCCCAAAAGCAGATTTTGAAACGGCCTTAATGCACAATTATGTTTATTCAGGGAAGGATGGTTTAGAAAAGAACTTATATGATATTCTAGAGCCTCAAAAAGGAGAACTCCACAGTGGGGATGTGGAAATGGTGATCATTCCATTATTGGCTTTTGATGAAAGAGGCTATAGGGTTGGCTATGGGAAAGGGTTTTATGACAGGTTTCTACAGGGCTTGACCACACTTAAGGTGGGTGTTTCCTTTTTCGAATCAGGAGATGATATAGAGGATGTAAATGAACATGATGTCCAAATGGATTTATGTATTACACCTCATAGGGTGTATGATTTCAGGAAATCAGTGATCAGGTAGGCAATACTTTTGCCAGTAAAGGAACTGGTTCTTCCATCGGCCATTTCGCTTGCGCCTTCACATATGTGCAAATAGGCAAATTGTTTTGATGACCGAAGAATGAGCTTTCTGATGTCATTTAAGCTAAATCCGGAAGGCGTAGCAGCACTTGACAGCATATTCTCTATACTATCAAGATCGATTTCTAGACCAGGATTTTTAAAGGCACTGATGAATGGGGTCCAAAGGGTTACTGTAGCGTCCGACAATAAGATATCATCAAAGAAAACAACCTGTATTTTTTCATTCTCTTCTATTTGTTTTAGAATTGCTTCATTGTTGTAATTATGGTGCAATCCAAAGATCCCGTATTTGGCTAAATAACCCTCTTTTAAGGCATAACTGAAGCTATTGCCACTATGCCTGCCTTTTGGCTCTCTTAAGTCGGCATGAGCGTCTATATTGAGTATATCAACAGCCTTCTTGTGGACTGAGGCCAGCGCTTTAATGATGGGATAGGCATTATTGTGCCCTCCGCCAACAATAATGGGGGTTTTGCCTGCAGCTATAATTTTAAGAACACATTCGTAAACTTGATTATCTATTTCTGATACCTTTTTCTGGAATGCTTCAATCGTATTATTTTGGGGTTCAGTAAACTCAAAATGGCCTAGAACGACTAATTCTGACCCATCTAAAAAGCGGTTACTTTGGGTATTAAGAAGAGCTTTAAGCGCCGGACCCCATGCTGTAGATGTGCCCGACAGACCGTAATTGGCTCTTACCCCGATATCTTCAGGAATTCCCAGTAATACAAAACGGGCCTCGGAAGTATTCAGATCTTCTAAAGTAGCAATGACCTTCACGCGCTCACCTAATTTTGTTTCGCGGCTGCGGATATTGACTAATTTTAGAATATCCTTATTCGAATAAATTCTAAGTCCATCCATTAGTTTACTTCTCCGTTTAAAATGATTTTTTCTATTTGCGACTGCCCAAAACTATAAGGCAGATAAGCTATTGAACTCATGGGGCGGGTAATGAAAAGGTTCGCTTTTTTCCCTATTGCAATGCTTCCTGCAACATCTGATAACTGCATTGCGGCAGCTCCATTTAAAGTAGCGGCATTAATAGCTTCTTCCGGGAGCATCTTTAATTTAATACAGCCTAACGAAACCACAAAATTCATATTTCCTGAAGGCGTAGAGCCGGGGTTAAAATCAGAGGCTAATGCCACGGGAACATTCGCATTAATTAGGCCGCGGGCATTTGCAAAGGGAATACCAAGGTACAAAGAACAAGATGGAAGAAGGGTAGCAATTGTATTGCTTGTGCTTAAACAGTTAATCACATCCTCATCGGTAGCTTCAAGGTGATCCACGGAAATCGCATTATGTTTTACACCAACCTGAACGCCGCCTGATATAGACAATTGGTTTGCATGAATTTTAGGCGGTAATCCATATTTCACACCGGCTTCTAAAAGTTTATCCGTTTCTTCCGCAGAAAAAAAGCCTTTTTCACAAAAAACATCCATATAGTCTGCCAGTCCTTCGTTAGCTATTCCAGGGAGCATTTGCTCTATAATAAGCCTAATGTATCCGTTACGATCTTTTTTATAGTCTTCAGGAAAAGTATGAGCAGCAAGGAACGACGCCTTAACAGGAATTTTAAAAGCGTCTTTAAGCCGCCTGATTACCCTAAGCATTTTTAATTCACTATCAAAAGTTAGTCCGTAGCCGCTCTTAATTTCAACGGCTCCGGTTCCCTGCTTAATCATGTCGTTTAGCCTGATGGAGGCGCTTTCGAATAGGTGATCTTCAGATTCGTGCTGGAGTTTACGGGCCGAGTTCAAAATACCACCCCCTGCAGCCGCTATTTCTTCATAGCCTTTTCCTTTAATCTTCATTACAAATTCCTCTTCTCTGGAAGCAGCAAATACAATGTGTGTATGTGAGTCGCACCAAGAGGGAAAAACATAACCTCCTTTAGCAGAAATGGAGGTTAATGATGTAGGCAGATCAGCAGGTAGGTTGTCCATACTGCCAAAACCAGTTATTAATCCCCCCTCACATAATATCCAGGCGTTGTTTATAACAGGCAAAGTATTCATAGCACCACCTTTTAAAACAGAAATGTTTTTAGGGTGAGTGCCTACAAGCGTGTCAATATCTGTTATTAAGAGGGCAGACATGGTTTAGGGATTTAGCTCTAATAGAACAGGGCAATGATCCGAATGAATTGCGTCGGGAAGTATTGAAACGTGTTTCAGCCTATTTAAAAGAGGTTGGGTTGCTAAATGGTAATCGATGCGCCACCCCAGGTTCTTAGCCCTTGAATTTGCTCTAAAACTCCACCAAGTATAGTGGTGCGGATCTTTATTAAAGTGCCTGAAAGTATCTATGAACCCATTGTTTAAAAACAGCTCCATCCATTCACGTTCTTCAGGTAAGAAACCCGAAGAGTTTGCATTTGATTTTGGGTTGTGAATGTCGATGGCGGTATGGCAAATGTTGTAATCGCCTGAAATAATCAAATTAGGATACTCCTTGCGCAGGTCTCCAATATATGTATCAAAGAAATGCATGAATTCGTACTTCTTGACCTGTCTGTCGTCCCCACTGGATCCAGATGGCATGTAGAGGCTCATTAAAGAGAAACCGTCAAAATCAGCTCTTAAAATACGTCCTTCTTTATCTATCCATTCTTCTCCGCAACCGTACTCCACATGATTTGGTTTTATTCTGGTAAGGATAGCCACTCCGCTATATCCTTTTTTCTCTGCCGGAAACCAGTAGTGATGATACCCTAATTGCTCAATTAAGGCAAGTATCTCCGGAATTTGAGAAGGCAGGGCCTTCACTTCCTGCAAGCAAACCATATCGGCATCGGTTGACTGTAGCCACCCAAAAAAATTTTTTGTTGATGCAGAGCGAATGCCGTTAACATTGTAAGAGATGATCTTCATAAATTATATAATTTTTCTAATTTTTTAGCTGCGCGCCTTTTTAATACAGAAACAGACATCTTCACATCAGCAAAGGGGCGGTCGTTTGAATCCCTGGAAACAGCAGCGATTTTATCAACCATATCTAAGCCCTGAACAACCTCACCAAAAACAGTATAATTTCTGTCCAGATGTGGTGTGCCGCCTAAATTCTTATAGACTTCTCTCTGCCAAACCGGTATTTTGAAATGGAGGCGATTCGTTTCTAATGAATCTAATCCCTGATCTGTAAATTTTTTACCCTGAACAATGTAGAACTGAGATCCGCTTGATGCCTTTTCGGGATTGTCGTCTCTTGCAGCGCCAAGCGCACCTTTTTTATGAAATAAACTGTCTCTAAATTCAGCGGGAATGGTATAGCCTACAGTTCCATTTCCCAGCAATTCCCCTTGTTTTGCAACTTTTGAATCCGGATCGCCCCCCTGAATCATGAAGTTTTTGATAACCCGATGAAATAAAGTGCCCTCAAAAACACCCTTTTTAATGAGGGATACAAAATTATCCCGGTGCTGGGGAGTTTCATTGTAAAGCATGATTATACATTCGCCCATATCCGTTTTAATTTTAACGTATTGGTGTTTTGGCTTTGCAGCGAAAGCAGAGAAAACACCCAGACATAGTAGTAAGGCTAGAATCCTGTTCATTAATATTACTTTGGAGCTAAGGTAAGTTAAAAATGGCTTTATTGAAATGTGGGAAGCTTCAATTTTATTGATTATCTTTCTTACCATACATCAAGGCCGGCTAAAACCCAGAGGTGTACTTTTGTAAAATTAAAACTCAAAAAAATTATGAAAAAGGTATTTTTATTCCTGGTTGCAATTTCAATCAGTGTTGCGTCTTTCGCACAAACAAAGTGGACGGTAGATCCGATGCACTCATTTATAAATTTCTCAGTGAAACACATGGGAATCTCATTTGTAGATGGATCATTTAAAAAGTTTGATGGCGCAGTTACTGCAGCTAAAGAGGATTTAACTGATGCAAAAATCAGCTTTTCAGTTGATGTAAACAGTATTTCTACAAGTGTTGAACCTCGCGATAAGCACTTAAAATCTGATGATTTTTTTAATGCTGAAACTTTTCCATACATGACTTTCGAAAGCACTTCATTTAAAAAATTGAAAGGAAATAACTATGAATTGAGTGGAAAATTGACAATTCGTGATGTAACGAAAGATGTTAAGTTCAATGTAGTATTCGGCGGAACAGCTAAAGATCAGCAAGGAAATACCAAAGCAGGTTTCTCAGCTAACACAACCATTAATCGTTTAGATTATAATATCAAATATGATCCAACAGGAATGGGTGTAGGTAAAGACGTTAAAATAGCCTTAAACCTGGAATTTGTTCAGGCAAAATAATTGATTTTACAGGCCGTCTGGATAAGACGGCCTGTATTAATTTCTACTCATTATGACTAACTTATCTCAATTCAAAACATTCACAAGCGGGTTGCCAATTCAGGAAAACCTTATGCCTGTTCTATTTGTGGGGCACGGATCTCCAATGAATGGGATTGAGGGTAATGAGTTTAGCAACAAATGGGCCTCTATGGCTCAAAATATGCCAGTTCCAACAGCAGTACTGGTGGTTTCTGCACATTGGTTTACCAAAGGCACGCACATTACTGCCATGGATTTCCCTAAAACTATACATGATTTTGGCGGGTTTCCACAGGCACTTTTTGATGTAGTTTATCCCGCACCCGGAAATCCGGAACTTGCTGCTGAAACGGCAGGACTTATACAACATACGCAAGTTGGCCTGGATCATGACTGGGGGCTTGACCATGGTGCATGGACTGTTGTAAGACACATGTACCCAGAGGCAAATATCCCTGTATTGCAATTGAGCATCGACTATACCAAGGATGCGCGCTATCATTATGAGCTGGCCAGGGAATTGCAACTTTTAAGAAAGAAGGGGGTTTTAATTCTTGGGAGCGGAAATATGGTTCACAATCTTAGGATGATGAGCTGGGAAATGATAAATGGCGGAGGCTATGACTGGGCTTTACAAATGAACGATAAGTTTAAAAGCCTGATTCTAAACAATGAGCACAATCCCTTGATGAACTATCAATCGCTTGGTAAAGAGGCTATGCTGGCCATCCCTACTCCGGAGCATTATCTGCCCTTAATGTATACCCTTGGTCTGAAAAATGATAATGAGGAAGTTTCGTTATTTAACGATAAGGCAGTCGGCGGTTCATTAACCATGACTTCTGTTAAGGTAGGCTAATCACATTAGTTTTTTCAGCCACTTTAATACCCAGTCTTTGCCATAATAAGGAGGATAAATCATCCCGGTCATATCTAACTTAGATTGGAAAACAACAGCTCTTTCGTGGCTGAACGACTTGAAGCCGAATTCTCCATGGCAACTTCCCATGCCGCTTCCGTTTACCCCCCCAAAAGGCAATTTCGGGTTTGAGATATGAATTAATACATCATTAACACAGGTGCCACCTGCACTGGTATTTGCTATAATACGGTGGATGTTCTCTTTGCTATCGCTAAATATATATAGGGCCAGCGGTTTGCTTTTTTTGTTGATGCGGTCAATTACTTCATCTAAACTTTTATAAGTAATGATTGGCAATAGAGGGCCAAAAATTTCTTCGTTCATGATATTTGAATCATCGCTGATTCGCGTAAGAACCGTAGGGCTAATGGTGTTATTTCCCTGGTCTGTTTCGCCTCCAAACGCCACATTGGCGCCTTTATTTGTTGCATCAGCAATCAGTCCTGTTAATCTTTTAAAATGCCTGTCGTTTATAATTTTAGCATAAACGGAGTGATCGATGGTATTGTTCCCGTTGCAGAACATTTTGTTTACGGATTCCTTATAATGCCCAATAAATTCAGCTTGTTTTTCTTCCGGAATAAAAACATAATCAGGTGCAATACAAGTTTGTCCGGCATTCATCAATTTCCCCCAGGCAATCTTTTCTGCTGCACTCTTTAAGTTGGCGGTACCATCAATTACAGTAGGAGATTTCCCTCCTAATTCCAATGTTACAGAAGTGAGGTTTTTTGCAGCGGCTTCCATCACCACCTTTCCAATGGCGGTGCTTCCTGTAAAGAAAATATGATCGAATGGCAGTTCAAGCAAAGCTGTTGATACCGAGGCATCGCCCTCAAAGCAGCAGATTTCCTGCTCTTCAAAACATTCGGCAATAATCCGTGCAATAACTGAGCTGGTTGCCGGGCTGAGCTCTGATGGTTTTAATATAGCGCAGTTCCCTGCTGCAATGGCAGAGATTAAGGGGGCCATCAGCAATTGAAAAGGATAGTTCCACGGCGAAATGATCAAACAAACGCCTTTTGGTTCATAATAAAGCCTATTTTTTGCAAAAAGGTTGGTTATTGTTTTGCCAATGTATTTAGGCCTCATCCAATTTTTGACGTTCTTAATCGCAAAATCAATTTCAGCATAAGTAAAAATCAGTTCGGTAACGGCAGCTTCAAACTGGCTTTTGCGAAGATCCTGCTGTAAAGCAACATATACCTCAGCCTCATGCTTTTCTATACCGCGCTTTAATGCCTTTAATTTATTAATTCTTTGTGCGGCATTACTGGTCCTAAGCGTATATTTATGCGCTTGCTGGGCATTAAAAACAGAGTTGATCGTTTGCGTCATGTTAGCTTGCCAAACCGGCCTAAAATTGTTAAAATAGGTTAAATTAATTGTCCTTAATTACTATTGTATTGAAAATAGATTGATTTAAGGGATATTGCACATGTAAAATAAATATACAAAATGAAAAGGGGATTTTTTACTGTACTAGCCACTATATTATTTCTCCAGTTGGGGAATGCCCAGACCGTTAAAACAGGGGTTTTGGTTATTGGTAATGGCAGGGGTGCATTGGCAGCAAGCATTCAATCAAGTGTTTCTGGTGCTAAAACAGTTTTATTATTACCGGGAGAAGATTTTGAAGCCACACTCGCCTCAGGGAATTTATCTTCTGGGATAGAAGCCAGCCTGATTAAGAGGCAAAAGCCCCAAGATAAAGCCGAAATCAACTCCGCGATAAAATCATGGACAGACACACTTAAAAACCTGACAATAATAAAAAATGCGAACTGGATAAAATTAAAAAGATCTGGAAGCGGCTGGAGTGCGCAGCTAAGTGACGGCAGAACAATAAAGGCTATTGCCATGGTTAATGCGGATAAAACAGGAAAGGTTAATGCTGCTATTCCTTTGCAAAATGTAAATAAGTCGTGGCATTCCCTTACTTATAATAACAATCTTTACAGAACAAGTATTGCCTCTGGTGAACATACAGGAAATACGTCCTCAAATCAGCTATTTCTAAGCGATCTGCTTATTCCTGAACAGGATAATCTTGTGCTGCTAAATTCAGGAATTGAAAGCATCGCCGCAGGACAGGCTGCCGGAGCTGTGGCTGCTTATGCTGCTTTTTTCAAAACTAAAACCTCTCAGGCTCCGTTAAAGGAGATTCAGGGCGAGCTAATGAAGTACCAGTTGTCCCTAATGCCATTTTCAGATATTAAACCAACTGATACCAATTGGAAATCTATTCAGTTTCTGGGTCTTTCGGGATTTTTAAAAGCAGATATAGTTAACGGAGTGGCTAATTTTGAACCGGAGCGGACGGTATCAACCGCAGAAATAAAAGAACCTGTTAAGGAGTATTATTATAAGGCACAGATCTGGTTTGATGAACATAAGGAGCCCGAAATGACTATCGGCGCAACACTAAACCTTGTTTGTTATGTGGGAGGGAAATCGCCAAAGAATACCGAAGACGAGATTAAGAAGAACTGGAAAACTGTATATAAGTTTAAAACGGAATACGATCCTGCGCGAAATATTACAAGAAGAGAGTTTGCCGTTCTGGTAAACGAATATCTAAAACCATTTGCTGTTAATACTGATAAAGCAGGAAGAATAATGAGGTAAAACACAAATAGATAAAAACTAATTTGTTTTTCTGTGTTATAGTTTGTGTCTATGTGCCTATCAAGATTAAGTATCTGTTATATCTTGAATATGGTTGTTTTTGAGTACAGATAGGCTTACCTTTGCACCATCAAAAACAACAATAAAACACAAAATATAATTATGGCTATAGTAGGAAAAAAATTCCCAAGTGTTAGTATCGATGCGATGTCAGAAATGGGTGACGATTTAAAGATCAATGTATTTGAAGAAGCAGTAAGCAAAGGGAAAAAAGTTTTATTATTCTGGTATCCAAAGGATTTTACTTTTGTTTGTCCAACAGAATTGCACGCTTTTCAAGCAGCTTTACCTGACTTTGAAAAAAGAAATACAATTGTAATTGGTGCATCATGCGATACAAACGAAGTGCACTTTGCATGGTTAAACACTCCAAAAGATAATGGTGGTATTGAAGGCGTTACTTATCCAATTTTAGCAGATACTCATAGACAATTGTCTAACATTTTAGGTATTGTTGAGCAAGAGGTTGAATATGATGAAGAAGGAAACGAAATCTTCTCTGGATCAAACGTTACATTCAGAGCAACTTACCTAATTGACGAAACCGGCAAAGTTTTCCATGAAAGCGTTAACGATATGCCAGTAGGTAGAAATGTTAAAGAATATTTACGTTTAATTGATGCTTACGCTCACGTTCAGAAACATGGCGAAGTTTGCCCTGCAAACTGGGAAGAAGGAAAAGAAGCAATGAATGCAAACAGAACTGGCGTTGCTGAATATTTAAGCGCTAACTAATCAATTAAAAATTATGTTTTTAGAATTAACAGAAGATAATCTTCAACAATATGTTGCTGAAAACAAGAAAGTAATGGTTCAGTATGCTGCATCGTGGTGCGGGAATTGCCGAATCATGAAGCCTAAGTTTAAGAAACTAGCTGCTGAAAACGAAGATGTTGCTTTCTTAATTGTGGATGCCGAAAAACTTCCGGCTTCACGTAAACTGGCAACGGTTGACAATTTACCAACTTTTGCAGCCTTTGAAGGCGGCGTTTTGGTAGATCAGGTTCAAACGAACAAAGCAGAAGTATTAAGCGAATTATTTAATAAAATAAAATAATGAAAATTCCGGTTATAAGACAGCTATTCCAAAATACTACTCCAGAAAATCTTGAGGCAACTTTATCAGTTTTAGAAGCTTTTTGTGAATTCAGAGGGGTAAGTGAGGAAGAAATTGATGTAGCAGGAGAGATGATCACCAATATCTGCGGAGCGCTTGAAGTTCATGAGAACGTAAAAGCAGGAGCAGTTGAAAAAGATGCATTAAATGCATTTGGTCAAAAAGTAATGGGATCAATTGACAGGCATTAATTTAGCAACATAATAAAAAGGGGGATTTCAGTGTGAGATCCCCCTTTTTATTGCTTAAACTTTTTTAGCACACTCGTCATTCCGCCCGTCATCTCCTTTGGTTAATCAAAGGAGATGACGGGACCATCTTATGCCAGGTTACGTCCGGCATTTACAATGCCATATACCGTTCTGATGGCAAGCTTCTCATATGATTGTTTTTCTTCCTCTGTAATTTCGTTCTGTAGCTGTTCTAAAGCGTAATGCTGGATAAGCACCAAAGGCAGTACGATCTTCTCTCTAACGGCAATAGAGCGCTTTTCTACAGGATAATTCTCCATTAGTGTCTCATGACCCGCCAACTTTAAAAGCATCTCTTTAGAAAGCGTAAATTCATCAAAAAGAATCTTCCAGAAAGCACCGTATTCCTTGTCGTTTATAAAATGAGCCGTAACAGCAAAGTCAGACTTGCTCATAGACATCATACAGTTGTCTATGATGGTTTTAAAGTAGCCGGATTCCTGATAGGTTTTAACAACCTTATCCCAGTTTCCTGCTTTTTCCTGGCTTTTTAATGCCGTACCCATACCATAAAATCCTGGAATATTCTGTTTAAGCTGGCTCCATGCAGTAACAAAGCTTATCGCTCTCAGGTCTTCCAGTTTTAATGCGCCACCAGAATTTCTTTTTACCGGCCTGCTGCTGATGGTAATTTTAGACAACAAAGTAAGTGGCGAGAATTTCTCCAGGTAACTTAAAAACAATGGATGCTTACGCAGGGCTACAAATGATTCATAACTTTCCTGCGCCATTATATCCAAAAGATTTTTATGAACAGGATCTAATAAAATATTATGTCTCTCCTTAATACCCGCAGAAATACCTGCGTTTATTAATTGTTCAATGTTGAATTCGGCACTGTCTATAGACCCATACTGAGAACTGATTGTTTGTCCCTGAATGGTAAGCTGGATGTTTTTATTAGCTATCTCTTTACCCATAGAGGCATAGAAACGGTGCGTTTTACCTCCACCTCTTGAAGGCGGACCACCGCGACCGTCAAAAAATGCAAGTTGAATATTGTGTTTGTTTGCCGTTTCTGTTAAAGCAACCTTGGCGTTAAAAATGGACCAGTTTGCCATTAAATAACCACCATCTTTTGTGCTGTCAGAGAAGCCCAGCATAATGTCTTGTTTATTCCCTCTTTTCTTTAAATGTTTTTTGTAAAACGGATGAGAATACAAGGTTTCCATAATTGTAGCCGCATCAGCAAGGTCATGAACTGTTTCAAATAGCGGAACAAAATCAATAGAAAGATCATCTTCTTCCCATCCATTCCATAAGAAAAGCTCTATGAGTTGCAAAATATCGCTCGCTTGCTGGCAATTACTGATAATGAATCGGTGGCAGGCAAGTTCTCCATTGCTTTGCTGTATTTGTTTCACTTCAGTAATGGTTTGAAGCGTATCCTGAACCAATGAATCGGCCTTATCGCTATGCGATACTCTGGCACTTTTAAAGGAAAGGGTCTTGATTTTTTCTTCTTCCGATAAGCTGTCGTAGTTCTCAGGGAACATAGAATTGATCGGTTTACTTTGTCGGCAATAGGCATGCACGTCTCTTAATACCCTGCTGTCCTGTCTGATATCAAGTGAGGCAAAGTGACTGCCATAAAGCTCAACCTTACGGATCAGGTCAGAAACGATATCGGCAAACAGGCCGTCGTGGCTATCTATCAGTGTGTTTTTAATTTTATTCAGGTGTTCGATCAGAAAGTCTGAAATGTTTTCCATTTCAATATTCGGATCAAATGCATTTTTGTATAATACATCGTGAACTATCGCGATAGGCTCATCCACACCTCTAAAGGTGATGCGTCTCTTTAGGTTTCTAAAATCGCGGTAATAGCATCTGAACAAGATCTGGCGAAGCATTTTTGATACCTGCACGGTAGATTCGGTATGTACATTAGGGTTACCGTCTCTATCGCCACCCGGCCAAAAACCTAATTCTATAATCTTTTTAGAGTCAAGGCTGTAATCGTTCAGGCTTTTGTCTATTTCCGATTGGATATTTGCTGCAGCAAAATAAAACACATTTTCGAGGTACCATGCTAAACTTAGCGCTTCATCAACCGGGGTTGGTGATTTTTTATTGAAAAATGGCGTTTTACCTAATTGCTGAAGCAAAAGGTGGATGCTGGTGATGTCGTTAATTTTAATGGCTGCGGTAAGGTCTGTGATGATAGACAATACGCTTCCGGGATAAAATTGAGTTGGGTGTGCGGTTAAAACAAGTCTTAAAGAGAATTCCTCAATCAGTTTTTCTATTTTCTGATTTAAAGAGCTGTCATCAATTCCTTTTTTTAGATAAGAAAGCAATGCATTATGCTCATCAGAAGCATTAAGTTTGTTAAAAGATGCATCTTCAACAGCATCAAATAACACCACCTGGCGCTCAATATATTGGATAAATCTGAACAGAAGATCAATCACGTCCTTAGCTCCGTTATTTTGCGTATACTTCTTGAAAAAAGCATTAATAATTTCTGCCGGAGTTTCATGGTTATTTACACCATCTTCACAGTATTTTATAAATAATGGCAACAGTGTGCCGGTATCTTTAATCTTGTAAAAAGGAAGGGTAAGGAAAAGGCTGTTATAGAGTTCAAATCTGGATACTACTTCGTTGTTAAATACTGATTCTCTCTGACCTTTTGCGCGTTGTTTCTGCATCATATTTAAAGGGTATTTTTTCGCGCTTAAGCTACCAAAAATGATTCAAAAAAAAGACCCCAAAGTGCTATTAATTTAATTTTGATTTTTTTGCAAAAAAAACTAACTTAGTACCATAGAGGTTAAACAAATCCTTTTAAACTTATGTGCTGATTTGAGGGCGGAAACGCAATAAATGAAGCAATTTAATTGTTAATTTTTTGGGGTAAAACAGCCGTTAAGATTTTCTTAACGGCTGTTTTGTTTAGTGTAAGTCTGCCGGAACTTCAACATTCTTTTTGAACTTTTGAAGATACAGCAGCGGAATTGAACATAAAAGGATCAGTCCCGCCACCCAATATGCATCACTATAAGTGAGCAGTAATGACTGTTTTGTAACCACACCTTCAACGGCCTTTGCGGCCAAAGCTTTTGCGTCTAAATAGTTATATCCCTTGGCCATAAAATTCTTTATAAAGCCATTAAAACGATCGGTAAATGCAGGGTTATATTCATTAATGTTTACGAGTAAATTGCTGCGGTGAAAACCCTGACGAACATGTATCAAAGTAGTTAATGCAGCGATACCAAATGAACCGCCAAGTTGTCTCATCATGTTGTTCAAACCAGAGCCTTGTCCAATCTCGGCACCTTTCAGATCCTGAATGGCCAAAGTGGTTAACGGTACAAACAATAATGCCATACCAACACCCCTTATCATTAAAGGAAGAAAGAAATCATTGGTACCTGATTGCAGGGTAGATTTACTCAGCATAGAACAAAATACGAAGAAGAGGAACATCCCGATGGTTGCCATAAACTGAGCCGGAATGCCTTTTTTAAGGAAAATCCCAATAAATGGCATCATCACGATGGTACATAAACCACCAGGGAACAACAATTCGCCCGTTTGGAGAGGCGAGAAGCCCAGTAAATTCTGGCAAAATACAGGGAACACGAAAACGGACCCATAAAGCCCGAAGCCCAGGATAAACGAGGTAAACATACCCACTGAAAAGCTCCTGTGGCGCATAATCTTAAAGTTCACAATAGGGTGGTCGGTGCTCAGCTCCCTCCAAATGAACAGCAGTAAGCCAAGGACAGATGTAACTGCAAGTGCTGTGATATAAGGGGTGGCAAACCAGTCTTCACTTTCGCCTTTTTCCAATACGGTCTGTAAACTTCCAACTGCAACGGCAAGTAATGCAATACCCCACCAATCTACAGGCATACCCTTTCCATCCTTAGGTGTCTCTCGAACAAACATATAGGTACAATAGGCCGCCAGGATGCCGACGGGAATATTTACATAAAAAATTAACGGCCATGAACTGATCTCTAACAAATAACCACCAATTGTTGGCCCTACAGTAGGCCCTACAACGGCGCCCAATCCAAACAAGGCTGTGGCAATACCAACATCTTCTCGTGGCCAGGTCTCAATTAATATGGCCTGAGCAGTTGAAATTAAGCCTCCTCCGGCTAGCCCCTGTAATATACGGAACAGGATCAGCTCTTCGAGGTTGGTTGCATTTCCGCAAAGAAATGATGCAACGGTAAAAAGTATAATAGAGAACAGGAAATAGTTTTTACGGCCAAAACGACTACCCAGCCATCCCGACATAGGCAATACGATTACGTTAGCTACAGCGTAGCCGGTAGATAGCCAGGCAACATCCTCTAGGGTGGCGCCCAGGTTACCTTGTATTTGGGGTATAGCAACGTTTACAATAGTGGTATCAATCAGCTCCAGTAAGGAAGCTGTGATCACTGTAAAGGTTATTATCCACTTTTTTAAACCTTTCTCGGCCATTTTTAGTCTTTTATAGAAACAGAAACCTTAACACTCATACCAGGGCGTAATTTTGCCATGATCTCTTTAGGTGCTTTAGTGATTTTTATTTTTACGGGCACACGTTGTACTACTTTTACAAAGTTACCTGTAGCATTGTCGGGAGGTAACAAAGAGCCTTTTGCACCGGTAATAGGCGCAAAATTGTAAACCTCTCCCTGTACATCGGCATCCGGATAAGCGTCAACCTCTACCTTAACTTTTAACCCGGGATTGATTTCTTCAAGCTGGGTTTCTTTAAAGTTTGCAGTAACATAAATACTGTTTTCATTTACAACAGAAAACAAAGACTGACCGGCCTGTACCAGCTGCCCTTTTTGAACATTCTTTTTAGAAACAATTCCTGTTGCCGGTGCTTTAATGTCGGTATATGATAGCTGCAATTTAGCAAAATCAACTTCCGACTGATGCTGGCTAACTCCAGTATTGCTTACTGCTAACTGCGACTGAGTAGTACCAACCTGCTTAACTGCGGCAGTATATTGGTCGTTAGCGGCAGTAAATGCAGCTTGGGCCGATTCTTTTTGCGCCTTAGCCTGGTCAAATTGCTGCTGGGTAATAGAGCCATCTTTAATCAGGTTTGCATAACGATCGTAATCCTTTTGGGCTAATGATAATTTAACTCTTGCCTCTTCAATATTAGCCCTTGCAGTACTTGTATTTGCTGCAGTGGCCGCAATTTGTGATTCAGAAACACCCACGCCAGCACTGGCACCTTTTTGTCCGGCCATGGCCTGCTCAAGCTTTACTTTGTAATCGCTATCATCAAGCTTAACCAAGATATCGCCTTCTTTTACAGCGGTGTTTTCTTCAAATTTAATTTCCTTTACATAGCCTCCAACACGTGCAACTACCGGGCTAATGTCTCCATCAATCTGTGCGTCATCCGTATCAACGTGTTTGCTGTAGTAAATATACTCTTTGGTGCCAAATATGGCTCCAATTACAATTAATACCCCTAATATGATTGGTATAACTTTGTTTTTCTTTTTCTTTTCAGTTGTCATTGCTGTAATTTGTTATGGTAGTTATTGGGCGATTTTTCCTGTTGATTTTAATAGCGTATAGTAGGCCAGTCCGGCATCTGCTTTAGCTAATTCTAAATTGATTTTGGCTTGGTAAAGCAACGTTTCTGCATCAATGCGGTCGATGGCTGAGGCAACATTGTTTTTGTATTTCGAAGCCAGTAAGTTGTCGTTTTCAGTAGCCTGTGCAATAGAAGTTTCAAGCACTTTTATTTTATTTAAAGCCAGTTGATAATCCTGATAATTTTTGTTGATCTCCGTTTTCACCTGATCTGATAAAATATCTTTTTGGATACCTACATTTTTCTGTTGAATGCGAGCTTCGGTTACTTTGTTTTTATTGGTCCATAAGCTTCCGATATTCCATGAAATATTGGCTCCAAGCGTCATTGGTACAATGTACTGATTGGTTGGAGGGATAAATTTCCCGCTTGGGTTAATGTAGTACAAGTTTGCGCCAACACCAACTGTAGGTATTGTATTTGCCTGAATGGATTTGATGTTCATATCTGCAACCTTATTCTGCAAATCGGCCTGTTTTAGTTCCTGACGGTTGGATAAGGCCAAATCGATGTATGATGTTAATGGCGAAACCGGTTTTAAAGCATTATCCGGATCAGCAATTTCTATCTCCGTGTTTTCATCCAGCCCTAATAAAATATCCAGGTTGTAGTTAATTACTTTCCTGTTGTTTTCGATCTCCATTTCGGTTAGCGAAACATTGGCTTGTTGTAATTGAAACCTTAAAACATCGTTTTTAGTTACTATTCCCTGCTCAAAAAAGCGCTGCGATTGCTTTAATTGTCCGGCAATAGATTCCAGATTCTGGGCAACTACTTTTTTGCTTTGCAATACTTTAAACAACGAATAGTAAGTGTTTATTACTGCGTAGCTAACTTCTTCTTTGTTTTTATCGGCATCTAAACGGGCAACATCGGTAAGCAATTTTGTTGATGCTTCTGCATACCTTAATTTACCCCCTCCGTATACTAATTGTTCCACCGCGGCAGTTCCTATAAATGCATCTGCTCTGTTGGGTAAATTAATTGGATCTGCGCCACCAATGCTTAATTTATTAGTGGGGATCTCGGCATGGTTGTATAAAAAGGAAGCACTGGCTGTAGGCAGTGCGTTGTCTTTAACTGATGCGAGTTTAGAAACAGCTTCATCAATTTTACTTTGTGATAGTTTTAAATTCTTGCTGTTACTTATGCCTAACTCAATTGCTTCCTGTAGGCTTAGCTTTTTTATGTTTTGGGCATATAGCATTCCAGGGAGCAGAAAAGCCACAAGGCTTAATTTAATTGTGTTGCGTATCATTGTTGGGGTGTTAGATAAATAGTGATGAGATCCTTTAAATGGGTAATTAAACGATCTGTGATGATTTTTCGGTCTTCTTTGTTGTTGATGTCGAGCGTAGTTCCTGATGTTATTTTAGAAGGGGAGATGGCTACATAACTTATGGTTCCCATTACAGTAGCGATAAGCATTTTTACATCCACTTTTTTGAAGCTTCCATCTTCAATTCCATCTTCAATAATGTGCTGGATAACCAACAGATTTTCGGCCATTGCATTTTTGATGGTGATGAACATTTCTGGTCTTTGAGATAAAGACAACTCTCTATGCATCATTTTATGAAAAGTGTGATTGCAAAGTATGCGTGTGGCATAGCCATCAACTACTTTTAACAGTTTTTCCATTCCCGATAGGCGGTCTTTGCTAATGCTATTCAGTTCCTCTTTGAATCCCTGTATCCGGTTATTCATCATTTCAACGAATACGCCTTCTTTTGACCCAAAATAATAGTTAATCATAGCCATATTTGCGCCTGCCTCTTTCGCAATCTGACGGGTTGAGGCACCTTCATATCCTAATTCAGCAAACAGCTTTGAAGCTGCCTCCAGAATACTCGATCTCTTATCTGCTTTTTCCATGTAATCAAATTGTGAGGCAAAATTAATCAATCGATTGATTAATTTATATCTAATTTTATATAGAAAATGTTTGTTGACTTTGGGTTGACAAAAGTCAGCACATGTCGTCGTATCCTCCACTCTTTCCGTCATCTCGAATGCATGTGAGAGATCTCTTGGTTATGCAGGTTGAAGAGATCTCTCACATGCATTCGAGATGACGAATTGTGCGATACAAAATATAAAAGCCTGCTCAAATATGAGCAGGCTCTCTAAAAACATTCTTACCGTAATTTTAGTTGTTGTGCTGATCAAGCCATTTTTTCTCTACAACATAAGATACAATTAGCCCCAGGCCTCCAAAAATGAAGATTGATCCAAAATATACTGCTACAGCCTCTTCATCATCTATACCTGCTTGCAGCACGCAAAATAGTGCAGTTAGTATACCCAATCCTAAACCAACCATCAGTAATCCAAATTTTAAACTCAAAAAAGGAGTAGGGGCGCTTTGCCTTGATCGGGCAATTCCCGGATCTATTCCGCGCTCTATCATTGCCATTTTTTCTTTGTTAGACATGTATCTTATGCCAAAAACCATTGCTGTTGTGCAAACAAAAAGCGATATAAATACTAATTCTGGTCCCATGTTATTCTATTTTATATTTTAAATATTCTGTTGTTTTGAATCTGTGTTCTGTGTGCTATGACTACATCAAAATATTTCAGGTTACACAGATTTTAAAAAAATGTTTGTCGCTGTTATTTTATCTTTATTTAAATTTTGAGATACATTGGATGAGCTTATAAAAAAAATAAACAGCATTTATCCGCTAAAGCCCGATAGTCTTAAGCTTTTGCTTGGTGAAATGCATAAGATAGCGCTGCCAAAAAATAAGGTTTTAGTTGAAGCGGGACATATAGGCCGCTCGGCTTACTTTATCCAGAAAGGCATTGCGCGTGCTTATTGCGAAGGAAGGGATAACCAGATCACCTTTTGGTTTGGCCTTGAAGGCGATTTTGTGTTTTCCTATAACAGCTATATAAATGGACAGCCGGGCTACGAGAGCATAGAATTGTTAGAGAACAGTACTCTTTATGAAATTAAAGATGAAGCCTTACAACGCTTATTTTTGGAAAATATAGACCTTGCAAACTGGGGCAGAAAGCTGGCAGAGCTTGAGCTGATTAAGCTCGAAGAACGCTATATTTCCAGATTATTTAAATCGGCGTCAGAATGTTATGCTGAGTTGCTAAAAAACTCACCTAATTTGATCCAAAGAATCCAACTGGGATATATTGCTTCTTACCTTGGCGTTACCCAGGTTACGCTTAGCCGAATCCGTGCAGAAATAAAATAGCAAACTCATTTTTTAACATTTGTAAAAAAATGGCCTGTTAATTCGGCCTAATTTTGCAGAAAAAAAAATTATGAGCTGGATTATTTTAATAATTGCCGGATTGTTTGAGGTTGGATTTACCACCTGTTTAAAGCTATCCAATAACTTTACCAACTTTAAATGGAGTTTGGCTTTTGCTGTTTGTATTTCGTTAAGTTTTTACTTCCTAAATAAAGCCACCCAAACTTTACCAATGGGAACGGCATACGCAGTGTGGACAGGTATAGGAGCGGTAGGAACTGTAATAGTTGGAATATTGTATTTTCAGGAACCTGCCAATTTCTGGCGCATCTTTTTTATCGCAACGCTAATTGGGTCTATTCTGGGGTTAAAATTCTTTGCTGGAAGCCATTAGGTTTTGGGCTTAAGTGTGGTGCAGCAACCTTCGTCATCTCCTTTGATTAACCAAAGGAGATCACGGCCAATGTAAGCCATTAGTTTTTATCAATTGTTGTAACCTGCAGGCCTACCTCGGCGTCATAGCTGTATATGCAGCAACAGCAAACAGATCAAGACCTAATTGCAGAAGTCCTGATGGGTAATACCTCCGCTTATTCGGAATTGGTAAAACGCCATCAGCGCTTTGTATTTACGCTTGCTATACGTTTTGCTAAAAACAGGGAAGATGCAGAAGAAATTGCTCAGGATTGCTTTGTAAAGGCATACAAAGCCTTAGGTACCTTTAAGCAAACGTCTAAATTTTCTACATGGTTGTATACCATTACTTATACCACGGCTATGTCTTTTTTACGGAAAAAGCGAATTGATACACAATCAATACACGGAAATGAAAATGAACTGGAGCTGGAAGGACATAAATCTGATTTGAGTGATAACCTGGCCGAAAGGAAATCTACAAACAAATATCTTGATGAGGCAATTTCTACGCTTTCTAACGATGATATCGCGATAGTTACGTTGTTTTATAAGGGCGAACAAAGTTTAGAAGAAATTGCGGCGGCACTAAATATGCCGGCAAATACAGTTAAAGTCAGGCTGCACAGAGCAAGGGCGCGACTAAAAGAGCGGTTAGAATTTTTATTAAAAGACGAGGTAAAGGAATTATTATGGAATTAAAAGACGAAGAATTAACCAGGTTACTGAAAGGCATGGAGATGGAAGAGCCATCAATGTCTTTTACTCGTAACGTGATGGAGCAGATAAAGCTTGAAAAGCAACCTGTAGCTCTAAAGACACGGGTAGATAATCGAATTATTTATGGTATAGCTGCTATTTTTGGAGCTTTCATTGCAGGGGTTTTTATATATGCAATAGGCAATAGCACTGTTACATACGAACTGCCTAAAGTTAAAATTGACCTAACCGGGGCGGTTGACAAAACCTTGACTCCCGGTTTTTTAACTGCTTTCCTGTTTATAGATGTAGTTATTGCATTGATCTATTTCGATAGTATCCTGAGAAGAAAAAAAGGCAAGAGCCTTCAATAAAACTACTTTATTTCTATAGGGAGTTCCACAAAGGTCTTATCCCAGGCAATAATTAAATTAGCGCCCTTTTCCTGTGATTTAAAAGTAATACACAGTGACTCAACCGTGCTGGTTAGCGTTTTTACCGGAACATCAACTCTTACCAAATCTTTTTCCTGATTATAAGTAAAAGCGCCCCATTTATCAGTCTGTTTATTGATGATAAGTGTCCAGTTGTCTTTATTTGGGATGGCAAATAAGCTATAAGAACCAGCTTTTATCTTCTTGCCGGCAATAACTACGGTCTTATAGAATTTAATTTCTGTCGATTCATTTGCACCTACACGCCATACTTTGCCAAATTGCTCAAGTACACCAAAAATTTCCCGACCTTTTTTTGAAGGGCGAGAATAGACGACTTTGATTAATGGTTTAGAATCGTCCTTAGCCTTTGCAACACTTAAAGGGAAATAAGCAATATCAGCAGGGCTCGAATCAATAGCCGGGAATTTTACATCCTGCGCCATTGTGTTGCCGGCAAATATTGCAAACAGAGCAAAAAGCATTATTTTCTTCATAGGGAGAAGGTGTAGTAAAGAAAAATGTAGTTTAATATTCGCGGCCTTTAACGATTCCGTTTAAGAAAATGGCACCAAAAATAAAACCGACGATACCGCCAAGAATTGCATACCCAAAACTTCCGGAAATGATAAAGGCTGTTAAAATTCCAAAAAACATACCTAAAATGTAGTAAACCCAGTCAAAACTGTTGTTGTTTTCTTGTTCAGTCATTGTTAAAATACTTAGGCCGCAAAGATATTGATTTATTTTATCTGTGTATAATTTATCTCTAATTGTTGGGCAAAAGGCACCTTTTCTCCTAAGCAGATCCCAATCTGATACGAAGCAGATGTAAATACCCTTTATGTGCGGGAGTTTGTATCGCTTTACAGAAAGGGACTTATTTTTCATGGCTATTTACAGTAATTATTCTGATCAGGAGCTCTCAGGCTTATTGAAGTCTGGAGACCAAGTTGTGTTTACTGCTATTTATAACCGGTATTGGGAAAAAATGCAGGGGTTGCCTGGAGCCATACCAAAGATACAGAGATATAGGAGTAAAAATCTTACGATTCGTTCTGAGCATAAACTTCCGAATACGGAGGTATATTACCGCATTAAATTTCGAATCCAGATTAATTTTATCTCAATAATTGGGATGCGGAGGATAAATATTGCTGTTATAATATAAAGATCTTTCCGTCCTCTTACGGAATGTTAGTTAATAAGTGGACAGGGGTCAGGTTCCCTTGTCTATTCCGTTTTTGATTGAAAATAATTTAGGTAGTATGTTGTAGTTCGCCAGGAAGGGAACATGGCGCTAAAGAATACAACTAAGTATTTCTCCAGCTGATTACATCATATTTAGTACGTTTCTGATCTTCATCACCACCATAAATTAAGTGCTTTTTGATAAATAATCCAGTCGTTAATTCTTCAAAATAATCTAACTCTTTAAATAAAGAGGCAGAAATGGTGTGAGTTGCCTTGATTTCAAAAATGTCAAAGCCATTGTGTGTTTTTATTAATAAATCTACTTCCCTACCATTACTTGCCTGCCAGAAGTTATAATCCTGATGGAGATATTGATGATTGTTTTTCTTCTGATATTCGGCAATGATCATATTTTCGAAAAGGTTGCCCTTGAGTCTGTTTTGTTCAAAATCTTCTGGTGTTCTGATGCCTAGCAGGTAATTAAGTAAACCTGTATCATAAAAATAAAGCTTAGGACTTTTTACCAGACGTTTATTGAAATTTTGATGATAAGGCTGTAGCTGAAATGTAATATAACTGCTTTCGAGAATAGAAAGCCATGCTTTTGCGGTAGGTTGCGAAATGTCACATTCGTTAGCCAGCGCGCTAATATTTAACAGTTGCCCAGCACGAGCCGCGCACAAACCAATAAATGTACGGAAAAGGTTTAAATCGCGGATATTTAACAACTCGGTTACGTCTTTTTCTATATAGGTTTGGATGTAATTGGCGTAAAATACTACAGGATCGATTTMTCGGGTGTAAATAGCGGGATAAAATCCTTTAACCGCTGTTTGAGAATAGGAATTTTTCTGGATACCAGCGTTTTTTAATTCAGAAAAATCGAATGGTAAAAGTTTAAATAGAGCTACCCGTCCGGCTAGCGTTTGTGTGATACTGTTTAACAGGTGGAAATTTTGAGAGCCTGATAGGATAAATTGACCCATTTGTCCACTGTCGTCTACGATACCTTGTATATAAGAAAAAAGTTGGGGTACGCGTTGCACCTCGTCAAAAATAACATGCTGGTTATATAGGTTTAAAAATCCAATAGGATCATCTGTTGCGAAGGCGCGTATATCTGGATTTTCTAATGATATATAGCGATATTCAGGAAATAATTCTTTTAATAATGTAGTTTTCCCTGACTGCCTGGGACCAGTTAAAGCGATGATTGGGAATTTATTTTTTTGCAGATGTATATGTCTGGAAATCTGTCGTGTAATAAATTTTTCCATTATCAAATATACGGTAATTTTGAATTTACATGTATTTTATTTTGAATTTGCATGAGATTTATTTTGAATTTGCATGGCTTCTGTTTTGAGCCTAAATAGATGCTCTATAGAATTATTCACAAGGCAACATATTCTGTTGCCTTTTTTGTAATCAACTTTTATCAAGGCTTATTGATGATTGCCACAGTAAGCCGACTTACACAATTCATTTTGCCTTTGTCGCTATAAATCTTGATTTCCCATACATGGGTTTTTGCACCAATATGCAGGGCCTTGCAAATCCCGGTTACAAGGCCGCTTTTTACCGGGCGCAAATGATTTGCATTGATCTCTAAACCTACAGCCACATACTTTTCCGGATCAATACACATATAGGAAGCAACACTGCCAAGGGTTTCGGCCAGCACGACAGAAGCCCCGCCATGTAAAATTCCGGCAGGCTGGTGTGTGCGCTCATCAACCGGCATGGTTGCTGTTAAAAAATCTTCGCCCACTTCGGTGAACTGTATATCTAAAAAGCCTCCCATGTGATTTTTGGGCTGGTTATTTAGCTTTGCCGGTGAAAATTCTGTAAACCAGATCATAAGTACCTTTCTTTAATAATACCAACATGATGCATAATATGGCCTGCCATTACAAAAAGGATTGCTCTTACCGTGATTTGTCTTTCAGAAGCCGTTCCGCTTCTGTTAAGCTCTTTTTCTGTAAACGACTTAATTAAATAAAGATTCGACTTACGTAAATGCGCAAATTCTTCAGAAAGGCTCAATAGACTTCTATCTGAAAAATGAGCGTTTGCTACATAATCATCTTCTTCAAAGCCGGGAAGTGCATGTTGTTCTCCGCGGGCAAAGCACATTAGCCGGTATACAAATACACGCTCAGTATCAATGATATGGCCGATCAATTCTTTGATGGTCCATTTTCCGGGGGCATAGGCGTAATCTGCCTTTTCTATCAACGAGTTTATAAAATCTGGAAATTCGATGGCTTGTTTTTCCAGTAATTCAATTACATCTTCGCCTACAAGCTTAATGTATGTTTCAGCCCAGGCGGGGTACTCATGTGTTTGAGGTCGGTTCATAAGTTATACTGCTTTTTAAAACGATACGAAATGTTGTGCCTTTACCTAATTCAGATTCTTTAACGAATATTTGTCCGCTATGATAGTTCTCGATAATGCGCTTGGTTAGAGATAGCCCTAAGCCCCATCCCCGTTTTCGGGTTGTATAGCCGGGTTGGAAAACGGCATCAAATTTAGATCTTGCAATTCCTTTTCCGGTATCGGTTACATCAATAAAGACCTCTTCTTTGGTCAGATTTTCTATGATATTTATGGTAATTGTGCCTTCGTTTTCGATGGCGTTGGCTGCATTTTTAAGCAAATTTTCTATTACCCAATCAAATAATGGAACGTTCAATAATGCACGCACCTGCTCATCGCCGTTAATGGTAAAGATGATCTTGTCTGATGTGCGCAATTTAAAGTACTCTACAAAATTATAGATAACGGTGTATACCACGTGGTCTTCTACTATTGGTTTGGAGCCTATTTTTGAAAAACGGTCGGTAATTACTTCAAGGCGTTTAATGTCGTTTTCCATTTCGGCAATGAGCGGATCGTCTTCTGCATCGAATCTCGATTTTATCAGTTCAACCCAGGCCATGAGCGACGATATGGGGGTGCCCAGCTGATGTGCTGTTTCCTTAGCCATACCCACCCATACCTGATCCTGCTCTGCCTTACGAGCAGAACTGAAAGCTACATATGCTGTAAGCAGGAATAGGGCAATTACCCCCAATTGTATATAAGGGAAGTAACGAAGCTGTGTTAGGGTAGGCGAATCTTTATAGAAAATCCACCATCGGGTGCCATCCAACCCTGTAATTGGAGTAGGAGGATGCTGTTTTTTCATGGTTCTTAATTCACGTGCGAAATAGGCAGGATCGTAAGTAACGTTTGTCTTTTTTTCGAGATCGTAGTTTGTTTTAGTCGAATCCAGCCCCTGAAAACTAAGGATTTCCATCTTTGTAGAATCCGTCATGATAACCGGAAGCTTGGTATTGGTTCTGATGAGTTCTATCAAACTGGTATAGCGGTCATCATCGTACATAACCAGCGACTGCTCTGTTACTTTTACATAGAGTTGAAGCTGTAATTGCTCCTCCCGCTCCATTTTTTTAACAAAGAAGTCGCTGTAGAAAACAGATGCTGCTCCAATAATAATGGCAAAGAACAGCAAAAAGAACTTCCATCGTCGTTTTTTCTCGTAAGGATTCATAGAATATGAAAAATGCAAATTACAAAAATATATCTTTGCAGTGTTATTATGGAAAAGAAAGTAAGAGTAAGATTTGCCCCTAGTCCGACAGGAGGGCTGCATTTAGGTGGTGTACGTACCGCTTTGTTTAATTATCTGTTTGCTAAAAAACATAACGGAACGTTTGTTTTGCGTGTTGAAGACACGGATCAGACGCGTTTTGTTGAGGGAGCAGAAGAATACATCGTTTCTTGTTTGGAATGGTGTGGGATGTCGCCAGATGAGAGCCCGCAAAAAGGTGGGGAATTTGGGCCGTATCGTCAAAGTGAACGTAAAGCAACCTACAAACAGTATGCGGATCAGTTAATTGCTGATGGCTATGCTTACTATGCTTTTGATACCCCGGAAGAACTGGACGCAAAACGTAAGGAGATTCCTAATTTTACTTACGGATTAGCAACACGCGAAGGGATGCGCAATTCCCTCACACTTAGCGAAAATGAAGTAGCTGAACTTTTGGCCAATAATACCCCGCACGTTGTGCGTATTAAAATGCCTAAAGATGAACTGGTTTCTTTTACAGATCTGATTAGGGGGCATGTAAGTTTTGATACAAATTTAGTTGACGATAAAGTTTTATTAAAGGCCGATGGGATGCCTACTTATCACTTAGCCGTTGTTGCAGATGATAACGCAATGGAAATCAGTCATATTTTTAGAGGCGAGGAGTGGCTTCCGTCTGCTCCAATACATATCTTGTTGTGGCGTTACCTTGGATGGGAAGATATAATGCCTCAATGGATTCATTTGCCACTGATATTAAAACCAGATGGGAACGGAAAACTAAGTAAGCGTGATGGCGACAGATTAGGCTTCCCGGTTTATGCACAAAACTGGACTGACCCAAAAAGCGGTGATTTAACCAAAGGGTTTAAAGAACTTGGTTTTATGCCTGAAGCGTTTGTGAATTTATTGGCAATGCTTGGCTGGAATGATGGTACAGATCAGGAATTGTTTTCTTTAGCAGAATTAATTGATAAGTTCTCGGTTGAACGTATAAGCAAGGCCGGAGCAAAATTTGATTTCGAAAAAGCCAAGTGGTATAACCATGAATGGATTAAAAATGCTGATGCCCAAAAATTATTACCTACAGTAAAAGCAGCATTTGCGGATCAAGGTGTTACGGTTAAAGATGATGCTTATTTGCTGAAAGTAATTGATTTGGTTAAAGATAGATGTAATTTGTTGAGCGACTTTGTTACTCAGGCCGCTTACTTTTTTGTGGCCCCTGCTGAATATGACCTGGCTGCGGTAAAACCAAAGTGGACAGCCGAGAAGGCTGCATTTTTTGATGCGTATACTTTATTGGTAACCGATCATGCTACTGCTTTAGAGTTAGAAGAGAAATTTAAAGAATTAGCTGGCACACATCAATTTAAACCGGGGGAGCTAATGCTGCCACTTAGAATAATGCTTGTTGGTGGTAAATTCGGTCCCGGCGTATTTGATATTGCCCTTGTTTTAGGGGCAGCTGAAACTGTGCAAAGAATAAAGAATGCATTGACTGCGTTTAACTAATTATTTTGTAATTTGGTATGACAATTGTCTCGGATTCTTGTCTTATCAAATTAAAAAATAATTATATGCAGTGGTTCGGAAAAGGAAGTGGTAATATCGACGATAGAAGGGGTATGAGTGGCGGCACCATTGGTGGTGGCGTTGGTATTATCATTGTAGTTTTAGGTCTTCTCTTCGGAAAAGATTTGACAGGTCTGGTTAGCCAGTTGCCTGTAAATAATGTGACACAATCTGAGGGTAAACAAGGAGACCCGACTGATGCGGAAGGTAAGTTTGTGGATGGCGTTCTTGAGTCTACAAACCAAGTCTGGGAACAGCAATTTCAAAGCCTGGGACAGGAATACGAAAAGCCAAGAATGGTTTTGTTTACCAATATGGTACAGTCGGCCTGTGGAAATGCAAGCTCGGCGGTTGGTCCATTCTATTGTCCGGGAGATCATAAAGTATATATTGACCTGTCCTTTTATCAGGATCTAAAAGACAGATTTGGTGCCGCCGGTGATTTTGCACAAGCTTATGTAATTGCTCATGAGGTAGGCCATCACGTTCAGAATTTGTTGGGTATCTCTGATAAATTGCAAAAGGCCAGAGGGCAGGTAAGTGAGGTTGAGTACAATCGGTTGTCTGTTAAACTGGAATTACAGGCGGATTTTCTTGCGGGCTTATGGGCACATCATGCTCAAAACTTAAAAGACTTTAAATTAGAAGAGGGAGATATTGACGAAGCTTTAAATGCAGCGAATGCAATAGGTGATGATAAATTGCAGAAACAGGCTCAAGGAGAGGTTGTTCCTGATGCATTTACTCATGGTACATCTGCACAAAGAATGTATTGGTTTAAGAAGGGATTTGAGACCGGAGATATTAACCAAGGGGATACATTCAGTTCAAAACAATTATAAATAAGCTCGCAGGTTTGCAATTTTTTTGATATATATATAAGTTTAAACGCTTAATATTATCAAGAGTTGTATAACTTTAGAACAAAACTATTATACAAATTATTTTGCTAATGCTATTTAGAAGCTTATTCCCCTTTAATAATGATATTAATTGTAGATGATACGCCAGAGAACCTTATCTCTTTAAAAAGGGTTCTTGAAAGGCATAATTTTGAAGTTGATACCGCATCCTCAGGTGAAGAAGCTTTAAAAAAAGTTCTTAAGAATGAATATGTCCTGATTATTTTGGATGTGCAAATGCCCGGGATGGATGGCTTTGAAGTAGCGGAAGCTATTTCAGGGTACAGTAAGGCCAAAGAAACGGCTATAATTTTTTTATCTGCCGTAAATAAAGAACTCAAATTTATTACCAGGGGTTATTCTTCTGGCGGGCTCGATTACATTACCAAGCCCGTTGATATGGATATTTTGCTTTTAAAAGTAAAAACGTTTTACCGCATCTATGAGCAGAGCAGGAAGCTGATTGAAATTCAAAAGGCATTACTGGATGAAATAGAATATAGAAAGCAAGCCGAACGTAAAAAAGATGAATTTATCAGTATCGCCAGTCATGAATTAAAAACGCCATTAACAAGTGTTAAGGGGTACATGCAATTGCTGGGAAGAAGCGTAGAAAAGGGAGACATCCCCACAGTCAAAAAACATCTTGAGAAAGCACAAATCCAGTTAGAAAAGCTTCACGAGCTGATTGCCGATTTATTGGATATATCAAAAATCGAAAGCGGGAAACTTAAGTTTAACAAAAAAGACTTTGCAATTGATGATCTGCTGGATAGTGTAATCGACATTATTCGTCAGGCTAATCCTGAGTTTAACATCATTAGGAAAGGGAAAGTAGGCATTGAGGTTTATGCCGATGAAATGAGGATTGAACAGGTAATTATTAATTTTTTAACAAATGCGATTAAATACTCTCCTGGTACAAATGAAATTCATATTCACGTAGACGTGATTGCTGATAAGGTGTACGTGGGGGTAAGGGATTTTGGGATCGGGATTGCCCCGGACCAGCAAAAATCGGTTTTCGATAAATTTTATAGAGTGGAAGAAACCTCAATCCATTTTCAGGGTCTGGGCATTGGACTGTTCATCTCTGCCGAAATCATAAAACGGCATGGCGGGGAAGTTGGGGTTAAAAGTACACTTGGTGAGGGATCTGAGTTTTATTTCATTTTACCTGTAAATTCTGGCACTGAAACGGATTAAAAGACATTAATTTATGAAAGAAAAATCTTTAAGAAATAATCTACGAATTGGTTTAGGGCTATCATTATTGATCCTTTTTATTTCATCACTTGCGTCTTTTATTAGTATAAAGAACCTGATTCAAAATGCAGATCTGGTTTCGCATAGCAATGAAGTTATGACGAACCTTGATGGTGTAATTTCGACATTAAAAGATGCAGAAACAGGACAAAGAGGATACTTGCTGACTGGTGATAAGGTTTTTTTGGAGCCTTATAACGGTGCAAGGCAAACCGCAATTGATCTTTTAAGCAAAGTAAGCTCAGATACAAAGGACAATCCTTTTCAGCAGCAAAATGCGAAGGAGTTACAGGGGATTATTGATGACCGGTTAAGTATTATTGAAAAAACCATAGCGTTAAAAGGTAAAGGCGAAAGTGTTTCTACTGCCCAATTACTTGACGGAAAGGTTTACATGGATAAGTCGAGGACTGTTATTAAAAGAATGCAGGCTGAAGAAAAGAGATTGCTTGATGAACGGACCGCTAATATGAATAAGATGGCGGGCTATACCCCAATTTTAATTCTTATAGCTGCTTTTTTTGCCATTTTGATTACCGTGATTTTCTACAAAAGAGTTTCCTCAGATTTTAATACCAGAAGGCAATTACAAAAAGAGCTGGAGGATAAGAATGAGGAGATAGCCAATAGGATTGAAGTTATTCAAGGCATTGCTRCTCAAATTTCTAATGGCGATTACCAGATCCGGATGAATGCGGAACAAAAAGATGGCCTGGGTAGTTTAGCGGGGTCCTTAAATTCAATGGCCGAATCACTTCAGTATTCTTTTGCCCTTTTGGCCGATAAAGAATGGCTCCAATCGGGCATTGCCACTCTTAATGATAAGATGGTTGGAGAAAAAAGCGTAGAGGAGCTTGCTAATGATATTCTTGAGAACATTATAGTACATACGAATAGTGCTGTTGCAGCTTTTTACCTGGCGGGAGATGATTCGGAATTACATCTTGCAGGAAGCTATTCTCTGATAATAGATAGAGAAAAGTATAGGTTAAATGCCGGAGAAGGTATTGCGGGACAGGTGTTTAAATCGGGGAAACAAATTTTGATCAATGATATTCCCGAGGGCGAAATGACCATTAGCTATGCAACAGGCGCTACCAAACCAAGAAATGTTGTTGCTTTTCCTGTGGTTAGACATAATGAAACTATTGGGGTAATGGAACTTGGTTCATTGAATATTTACACCCCCCTTCAATTGGAGTTCTTTAACAATATTTCGCATAATATCGGAATTGCAGTACATGTTGCACAGAATCGCAAGAAATTACAGGAGCTTTTAGAGGAAACCCAGGCCCAGGCCGAAGAGTTGCAGGCCCAGCATAGTGAACTGGAGGGACTCAATGCCGAATTAGAAGCTCAGACGCAAAAAATACAAACTTCTGAGGAAGAGCTGAGGGTGCAGCAGGAAGAATTATTGCAGAGCAATCAGGAACTTGAGGAAAGAACCAGTTTATTGGAAGAGAAGAATCAACTCATTCAGGAGCGAAATCTGGATATACAACAGAAAGCCGAGCAATTGGAGCAAAGCACCAAGTATAAATCGGAATTCCTTGCAAACATGTCGCACGAATTGCGTACTCCTCTAAACTCAATATTACTCTTGTCTAAATTAATGTCGGAGAATAAGGAGCTTGATAAGGAATATGTGGAGTATGCGGATGTGATTCAAAGCTCAGGACAGGGGTTGTTGGGGCTTATTGACGAAATACTGGATCTCTCTAAAATAGAGGCTGGGAAAATGAAACTTGAGTTTGATGATATTAGTGTTAATKAGGTAATAACTGATATGCGGTCTTTATTTGAGCCATTGGCAAAGAATAAAGGGCTTGAGTTGGTTATTGATGCTGAGGAGACCAAGGGTGTTATTAATACAGATAAAATGCGACTTGAGCAGATTTTAAAGAATCTGCTGTCTAATGCKATCAAATTTACAAATCATGGCAAGGTCTCATTAACGGTTAAAAGAGACGATACGAATAAGTTCATCTTGTTTAAAGTCACAGATACCGGCATAGGTATTCCGGGAGATAAACTTGGGCTTATATTTGAAGCATTTCAACAGGCCGACGGTTCGACCAGAAGGAAGTTTGGCGGTACCGGGCTAGGCCTTTCTATAAGCAGGGAGCTATCGAAACTGTTGGGAGGAGAAATTGAGCTTACCAGTAAAGAAAATGTAGGTAGTGAGTTTACGTTCGCTTTACCCATTGATAGATTGGCTGCAGTTAAAAAACAAGAAGAGCAGGAAACCGATACTTTCGCTCCCCTTGAAAAACAAAGGGAGGTTATTTTAGAAAGATTTACTGTTGACCATATTCCACAAGAGGTTGAGGACGACAGGAACGATATTAAAGAAGACGATAAAGTAATTTTAATAGTAGAAGATGATACTGCGTTTGCGAAAACGCTTTTGAAGTTTACCCGAAAAAGAAATTATAAAGGGATTGTAGCCGTTAGAGGCGATGTTGGGATTGAACTGGCCAATCACTATAACCCTCTTGCTATTTTATTGGACATTCAACTTCCTGTTAAGGATGGATGGCAGGTAATGGAGGAGCTGAAGTCAAATCCTAAAACCAGACATATTCCAGTTCATATTATGTCATCTCTTGAGGTTAAAAAGGAAAGTTTGCTAAAGGGAGCGGTAGATTTTATAAATAAGCCTGTAGCTCTTGAGCATATGGCGCAGATATTCCAAAAGCTTGAACAAGCATTAACTAAAGGACCCAAAAAAGTTCTTATTGTTGAAGAAAACAAGCAGCATGCCCAAGCCTTGAGTTATTTCTTGAGTAACTATAACATCAACACTCAGGTTGCTAATAATGTTAAAGAAGGGATTGGTGCGTTACAGGAAAAAGAAGTGGATTGTGTGATTCTGGATATGGGTATACCAGATAAAAATGCATATGAAACGCTTGAAACGATTAAGAAAAGTGAAGGATTGGAAAATTTACCTATCATCATCTTTACCGGGAAAAACTTATCGAAGGGCGAGGAGAGTAGGATTAAACAATATGCCGATTCAATTGTAGTAAAAACAGCCCATTCTTATCAAAGAATACTAGATGAAGCCGGACTGTTCTTGCATCTAATAGAGGAGAAGGAATTGGATGGTAAGCATAAAAAACAGGCAACTGAAAAACTTGGAGGCCTTTATGAGGTGCTGAATAACAAAACAGTTCTGATTGCTGATGATGATGTGAGAAATATATTCTCATTAACAAAAGCATTGGAACAACATAAAATGAAAGTTTTAGCAGCTACGGATGGAAAGGAAGCGCTACAAATGCTCAAAGAGAACCCATTGATAGATATTGTGCTAATGGATATGATGATGCCSGAKATGGACGGATATGAAAGCACTAAAGAGATCAGGAAAATCCCTGCATATAAACAATTACCGGTTTTGGCTGTTACTGCCAAAGCAATGATGGGCGACAGGGAAAAATGTATTGCCGCAGGGGCGTCTGATTACATCTCTAAGCCTGTTGATATTGATCAGCTAATCTCGTTATTACGTGTTTGGCTTTACAACAAAGTGTAGCTATATGGCGAAAAAGATATTGATAATTGATGACGATAACAGGAACATTTTTGCGTTATCGGCTGTTTTAAAAGCAAAAGGCTACCAATGTTTAACCGCAACCGGAGGGGAAGAAGGAATAGACCTGCTTAAAGAGAATAAAGAGATTGCAGTGGTTTTAATGGACATGATGATGCCGGGAATGGATGGATATGAGGCAATAGCTAAAATAGATGAAAGTCCGGAAATTAAACATATTCCTGTTATAGCTGTTACGGCCCAGGCCATGGTTGGAGATAGAGAACGGTGTATGAATGCGGGGGCTGCCGGCTATGTCTCTAAACCTATTAATGTTGAAGAGTTAACAAGTTTACTCATAAAGTATATATAATTGGAACTCTCTGTAATTAACGACGATCATGTTGAGATCTTACTTTCAGACCTTCTGGAAAAGTATGGGTATGATTTTACCGGGTATTCCAGAGCATCTTTAAAGAGAAGAATTATACGACTGTACAGTTTGGATAGAGCCGTAAGTTTTGCTGAGTTCAGATATAAGATAAATAACGATAATCTATATTTTAAACGGTTTGTAGAACAGATTACAGTTAATGTAACTGAAATGTTTAGAGATCCTGTTTTTTTTAAAACATTAAGAGACGTTGTATTGCCAAAGTTGGGCACATACCCATTTATCAGAATTTGGCTGGCGGGCTGCTCAACAGGAGAAGAGGCATATTCGATCTCAATTATTTTAAAAGAACTTAACCTGCTGCATAAATCTTTAATCTACGCAACAGATTTAAACCCAATTGTGTTGGAAAAGGCCGCACAAGGAATGTTTGGCATGAATAGCATGAAGCAATATTCTGAGAACTATATTTTATCTGGAGGTTTAAAGGATTTTTCAAGTTATTATACAGCGAATTATTCGCTTGCTAAATTTGATGAGGACTTAAAAAGTAAGATCATATTTTCAACACATAATCTGGTTTCTGATTACTCCTTTAATGAGTTTCAGCTCATTTTATGTAGAAATGTATTGATCTATTTTGATAGGGAACTACAGCAGAAGGTGCTAAACCTTTTTGATGAGAGCCTTGAAGAGCTGGGGTATTTAGCACTTGGAACAAAGGAAACAATTAATTTTTCGGGCATTTCGGACAAGTATAAACGATTGGATTCAGAGAAGATCTGGAGGAAAATACAATGATAAAAAAATGTGAAGCATTTATTATCGGAGGCTCTGCAGGGAGTTTGGATGTGCTTTTAAAAGTGCTTCCATTAGTTAATGTTGCAATAAAATTCCCAATAGTCATTGTTATCCATCGTAAACATGGCGCAGATTCTTTATTGCCTGAATTGTTGTCAACCAGAACTAAGCTTAAGGTTAAAGAGGTAGACGAAAAAGAGCCGTTAATTGCTGGCACTATTTATATAGCTCCGTCAGATTATCATTTGCTGATTGAGCAGGATCGTTCATTTTCTTTGGATTATTCCGAAAAAATAAACTATTCCAGACCGGCAATAGACGCAACATTTCAAACCGCAGCAGAGGTTTATAAAGATACCCTAGTGTGTCTTTTGCTATCAGGATCGAACGCTGATGGTGTAAATGGGTTGAAAAGTGTTAAGCTTTGGGGTGGAACAACCTTGATTCAGGATCCAAATAGTGCTCAAGTAGCATATATGCCTGCCCAAGCTCAAGCTAACGTAAAAATAGATCATGTTTTAAGCATAGAAGATATAGCAGAATTCATAAATTTGTTGCCCTAAACGTTGTAGTTAACCATACCCGCAAATGGAGAAGAATAAAAGAGTATTTGTATTTGATGATAATGCAGAAATTTTAGAATTATGTACAATTATTCTGGAAGATGCAGGTTTCGATATTAAGACATCTTCGACCTCTAATAATATTATAGATCAGGTGTTGGCATATATACCGGATATTATTTTTATGGACAATTGGCTGCCGGATGTGGGGGGTATTGACGCAACCAGAGCGCTTAAAGGCCATGAGGCACTGAAAGGTATACCTGTAATTTATTTCTCTGCAAATAACGATGTACAGGCGCTTGCAACAGAAGCTGGGGCAGATGGCTATTTGTCTAAACCTTTTGATATCCAAGAATTGGAGGATATCATTCACAAACACCTTTCCGTTTAAAGGAAGACAGGATCTTAAGACGATAGTGGTAAGAGGATAGCGGGTCATCTCGACGATAGGAGAGATCTCGTTTTTATGCTACTTCAAGAGATCTCTCCTATCGTCGAGATGACGAAAGAATTTCGCTTAGGTTACTTCACACCCAAAACATCAACGCCTTGCTCAAAAATGATATCAACAGGGATTCCCTTTTTGGTTAATTTATCAAGATCGGTTTGAAGTTCAGTTGAAATAACAGCCTTTTCTTTTTGAGCCTTTTCTACAGCCGCTTTATTCCCGTTTCCTTGAAGGGTTATAATTAAGCCGCTTAATTTATTCATAGCCATTTCAAATTTAGCAAAGTCGACCTTGTATGTGCCATTTTCATTTCTGATGAAAGCCCCATTTTCCTTAAAGAAATTGAAGCATTGCATGTTAGCTTTTCCATGTGCGCTTGCAGCTCCAAATCTTACTGAGCGAAGTATGCCCGCCATATATGTGGTGTAAAACTGCTTAATGTCGCCTTTCAGTTCTCCCTTTTTAAGTAATCCGGTTACCATGTAAAGCCCTAAAACATCCGCCTTACCTTCTTCAAGCCATGAATATTGCTCTTGCAAAGCTTCTTTAACAAATCCCTTACCTGTAATTGTTTTTTTGATTCCTAAGCCATGAGCAACCTCGTGAAACATTACGTTGGCAAAGAAAGCATCGAAATTGATGTATTGTTGCTGATCTTTGTCGATAAGTTCTTGGGCTATAGGTATTAGAATTTTGTCGAACTTAGCTTTCATTGCATTTTTTAGCTGTGAACGCCTTGTGCCCTTCTTTTGTTGGATAATTTCATCATTTGGAAGGTTTACTGCAATTGTTTTTGAACCAGCATTACAATCACCCGCATAGTAGATCACATCGTAAGCATTTAGCTCGGAGTCTGTACCTGGCTTTTCTTTCTTGTATTTAGCATCAACAGGCAGGCCTTGCTGTAGCTGAGGGAGCATGCTTACATACTTGGCAAGACGCTTGCTCCATACCTTGTCTTTTATCAATACATAAGCCTCGTAAGAGGCACGAGCATTGAATAATTTGTCTTCATAATTCTCAATAGGACCAATAATGATATCAAGGTTGTTGGTTTTCATGTCTAGCCATGCATAGTCGCTTGCAGTATAGTTGTCTGTTACTAACGCATCGGCACGTAGATTCAGATACTTTTTAAGCCCCGCGTCTTCTGCAAGCAGTGCAGCTTGTTTTAGAAGATTTGAAGCTTTTTGTAATTCTGCAGCAAAAAGAACATGGTAAGGAATTGAATTTAGTTTTCCTGTGCTATCCTTTTTTATAACAGAGTATTGCCCGTATTTATCTTTTGCGTCAGATTTTTTGAGGTCTTCTTTAGTCATTCCCGCAGGATAGAAGCTAGCCGCATCCGGTTTAGGGCCGATGCCCGCAACAAAGGGCTTGTCGCCATTAAGTCTGTCCCATGGCCCATAGTTAATCCAGATGAAAGATTTTGTTTTTTCATCCTTTATGGTGTTTAGTAAACTATCTCTCTGAGGGTATGCCTGTTTCCAGAATAGCTCATCCATTATTTGAGCAGATTGTATTAGCAGAGGAAGTATTTTACGTTCATTAATAGTCAGGTCATTTAAATTGGTAGTGAGTTTTACCTTTTCATAAATATCTAGTCGCTCATTTACATACTTCTGTAAACTGTCGTTTGATGATGTTTTCTTTTCTGTTGTTTTTGTGTTTTTGTCCTGCGGGCTACCGCACGAAGCAATTCCTGCAATGATTGAGCATCCAGCAATAAAAAGGCTTGCTTTGCTAATGTTTTTCATATATGAATATATTAGTACTTTTATGACTATATGACCTGCTTTTAGGCAAGACAGGTTTGATAGTGCAGATTTAATTGCGACTAAAATAGTAAAAAATAGTAATTTCACGCCTTCTATCTTTTCATTATGGTATATCAGATCAAATTAAAAAAAGGCTATCCCTACATTTTAGCAATGCTTATGCTTGCATCATGCTCTGCAGGTAAATACGCAGCTACAAATAAAGTGTATAAGAAAAAGGCAGGAGAGTTTGCTGAAGCAATAAAATCAATGCCACCAGTAGGCCAAGGCGTTGTGCTTTCTGATCCGACGCTTCAATCTTGGGTTGGATCTGTGAATTTCGGTATACGAAGACCAAACTTTGTAGTTCTTCATCATACTGCCCAGAAATCTTCTGATCAGACAATAAAAACTTTTACCATTGCTAAAACAGAGGTGAGCGCTCATTATGTAGTTGGGAGGGACGGAAAGGTTATTCAAATGGTAAATGACTATTTAAGAGCTAATCACGCAGGTGTGGGAAAATGGGGTAACGATACGGATCTAAACTCGTCTTCTATTGGAATAGAGATTGATAATTCGGGAACTGAACCTTATTCTGAAGTGCAGTTACAAAGTCTGATGACTTTGCTGTCGACCTTAAAAAGCAGGTATAAAATTCCAACGGCAAATTTTATAGGCCATTCAGATCTGGCACCAAGGAGAAAGGTTGATCCCACTAATTTCCCCTGGAAGAGGTTTGCCGAAAAAGGGTATGGATTATGGTACGACAGTGTGCTTGTAATGCCACCAGATAATTTCGATGCAACTCTTGCGCTAAAAATAATTGGGTATGATGTGAGCAATTTGCCTGCAGCAATTGTGGCGTTTAAGATCCACTTTGTGCAAACAGATGTAACGCCTGAGTTAACCCCTGCAGTTAAACTAATTCTGTTTAACTTGTACAAGAAGTATATGTAAGATGGAGATCATTATGAATTCGTCATCTCGACGATAGGAGAGATCTCCTGAACTACATGAGCAAGAGATCTCTCCTATCGTCGAGATGACGGGTGTAGCCTATTTGTTAGCCTTTGCCCAGGCATCCTTTAAGGAAACGGTACGATTGAAGATCAAGTTTCCAGGAATAGAATCTTTATCTAGGCAGTAGTACCCTTTTCTGATAAACTGGTAACGCGCATCCTTATCTGCATTTGCAAGATAAGGTTCAATATATGCTTGTTTTATAACCTCAATGCTGTTCGGATTAAGATAGTCTTTGAAATCACCCTCTTCGGAATCCGGAGATTCAGAGGTAAACAGACGATCGTACATTCTGATCTCAGCGCTTTTTGCATGTTTACTGCTCACCCAGTGAATGGTACCTTTAACATTTATGCCACTGGTATCTTCGCCGCTTTTAGATTCCGGGATATAAGTGCAATATATTTCAGTCACATTCCCATTCGCATCTTTCTTGAAGTCTTCACATTTTACAATATAAGCATGTTTAAGCCTTACGGTTGCTCCTGGCGCAAGTCTGAACCATTTTTTGGCGGGCTCTTCCATAAAGTCTTCTCGCTCAATCCACAATTCATTGCTGAAGGGGATTTCTCTTGTTCCGCCTTTATCTTCTGCTTCAGGGTTGTTTTCTCCTATTAGTATTTCATTCTGTCCTTCAGGATAGTTGGTAATGATCAGCTTAATCGGGTCAAGCACCGCCATAACTCTGTTCGCTGTTTTATTTAAATGCTCACGCACACAGAATTCTAAAAGACTTAACTCTATAAGGTTTTCTCTTTTGGCAATTCCAATTCTGTCACAAAACTCTCTGATACTTTCCGGGGTGTATCCGCGTCTTCTTAATCCGCTTATTGTTGGCATGCGGGGGTCATCCCATCCACTTACTACACCCTCATTTACCAATTGAAGCAGCTTGCGCTTACTCATAACAGTATATGAAAGGTTTAAACGCGCAAATTCGTATTGTTTTGATGGAAATATTTCAAGTTTCTCGATTAGCCAATCGTACAATTCGCGATGTGCCACATACTCAAGCGTACAAATAGAATGCGTAATGGTTTCGATGCTGTCACTTTGTCCATGTGCAAAATCGTACATTGGGTAGATACACCACTTATTTCCTGTTCTGTGGTGTTCAGCATGTTTAATCCTATAGATCACCGGATCCCTCATAATCATGTTGGGGCTGGCCATGTCTATTTTAGCACGGAGTGTACAGGTGCCGTCTGGAAACTCACCACCCTTCATTCGGGTAAAGAGATCAAGATTCTCTTCAATGCTGCGGTTTCTGTATGGACTGTCTTTACCAGCTTCAGTTGGTGTTCCTTTTAATTCAGCAATTTCTTCCGCGGTACTGTCATCCACGTAGGCCAAACCTTTTTTGATAAGGGTTACGGCAAATTCATAAAGTGAATCGAAATAATCAGAAGTATATAATTCGTTTTTCCATTCAAAGCCCAGCCATTTAATATCTGCCTGTTGACTGTCTACATATTCGGTTTTTTCTGTAACCGGATTGGTATCATCAAACCTTAAGTTTGTGTAGCCACCATATTTTTTTGTTAGCCCAAAGTTTAAGCATATAGCTTTTGCGTGGCCTATATGCAAATATCCATTCGGTTCTGGTGGAAAACGTGTGATTAGTGTTTCGTATTTTCCGCTATTTAAATCGTTCTCAATGATTTCTTCAATAAAGTTCAATGATCTTTCTTCACTCATAAAAACTGTAAATTTAGCGCCAAAGTTAACATAAAAGCGCTAATTTACTTACATTTACCACCTACTATTAGTATAAATTATGAGCAAAACGTTAAACAGGCCAATACGTGTTTTAGTCGCGAAGGTTGGGCTCGACGGGCATGACAGAGGGGMAAAAGTTATTGCAACGTCTCTCAGAGATGCCGGTATGGAAGTGATTTATACCGGATTGCGCCAAACGCCGGAAATGGTTGTAAATACCGCCTTGCAGGAAGATGTAGACGCAATTGGTATTTCCATTCTATCAGGAGCTCATATGACTGTTTTTCCGAAAATTGTAGAGATCATGAAGCAAAAACAATTAACAGATGTTTTGCTGACAGGCGGAGGTATTATTCCTGAAAATGACATAAAAAAGCTTAAGGAGATGGGTGTAGGAGAGTTGTTTGCCCCCGGAACTACAATGGTTACTATAGTAGACTATATTAAAAATTGGGTTGTTGAAAACAGAAATTTTTAGATTATGACTTATCAGAACATTTTACTGGAAATAACAGATGAGATTCTTTATATTACTATAAACCGCGAGCATAAATTAAATGCCTTAAATAAAGCTACATTGGCTGAATTAGCTGAAGCAATTTCAATTGCCGCAGACAACAATGAGGTAAGAGGAGTCTTAATTACCGGTGCCGGAGAGAGGGCTTTTGTTGCAGGGGCAGATATTTCAGAATTTTCCAACTACAATATTGCCGAAGGAGAGGAGCTTGCACGAGTAGGACAAAATAGCGTGTTTGATGCTATCGAGAATTGTCCTAAGCCGGTAATTGCAGCAATTAATGGATTTGCTTTAGGAGGAGGATTAGAATTGGCTATGGCTTGTCACCTACKTATTGCTTCTGAGAATGCAAAGCTTGGCTTACCGGAAGTTAGTCTTGGTTTAATTCCCGGATATGGGGGCACACAAAGGTTAACTCAGTTGGTAGGTAAAGGAAAAGCAATTGAGATCATTACAACAGCAGAGATGATCACTGCTTCAGAGGCAGAAAAAATAGGGTTGGTGAATTATGTAGTTCCTCAGAGCGAGCTTATTGCTAAGGCCGAAGAGATATTAAATAAAATAAAATTAAGAGCCCCATTAGCAATCGCCAGTGCTATAAAAGCCGTAAATGCATCATTATTACCCGATGTTGATGGGTTTGATACCGAGATAAAGGAATTTGGTAAATGCTTTGGTACTTTGGATTTTAAAGAAGGAACTACCGCATTTCTTGAGAAAAGAAAGCCGGTATTTTTCGGGAAATAAAGTCCTCAATTCGCTGAACCTCATTAAGTCTTTGAGGGATTTATTGGGGTTTTGTCATAAAGTGAGAAAAAAATTGTATACTTTTTTTATAAAACTGTAGAAAATATTTCCCAGATAAAAAAAACTAGTTATATTTATTTCATAAAATGCGCTCTAATTTTTTAGGTAATATGAGAAAAATATTAATTGTTGACGATGAGGTAAACATCGGCGTGCTGTTATCCAAGTTTTTAACCAGAAATTCCTTTAGTGTATCAACGGCTACAAGCGGTGTGACGGCAATGGATTACCTGGCTAAAGAAGCTTATGACCTTGTTTTATGTGATTATAGACTTGAGGATACGGACGGGAGAGAAATGCTGATCAAGATAAAGGAAAGCTATCCTAGCACCGGAGTTATTATTATTACAGGTTATTCGGATATTAAGCTTGCAGTAGAACTGATTAAATTAGGGGCATATGATTATATTACTAAGCCTCTATATCCCGATGAAATTTTAAATACAATTAATAAGGCAATAGAAACTCAGATTGCATTAAACACAAATCAATCTGAAACCTCTTCCGAAACGACTAAACAAAAGGCAGCAAAACAAGCCTACAAGCAGGTGGATAATTTTGTTGCGGGCCAAAGCCCTGCTTCAAAAGAGTTATTGAAGCAGATTCAATTGGTTGCGCCAACTTCCTATAGTGTTATTTTAACAGGCGAAAGCGGTACAGGAAAAGAGTCTGTAGCAAAAGCAATCCACCTAAATAGTCCAAGGAAAGATCGCCCGTTTGTGGCAATGGATTGTGGTTCACTTACTAAAGAATTGGCTGGTAGCGAATTCTTTGGTCATGAAAAGGGGTCATTTACAGGAGCCCTTTATACTAAAATCGGTCATTTTGAAATGGCGAATGGAGGAACGCTTTTTCTGGATGAGGTAGGGAACCTTTCTTATGATATCCAGGCTGCTTTATTGCGAACTGTACAGGAGAGAAAAATTAAAAGAATAGGTAGCACCAAAGAGATTGATTTGGATGTAAGGATTATTGTTGCAACAAATGAAAATCTTTCCAATGCTATTCAGAAAGGGAAATTCAGAGAGGACCTTTATCATAGGTTCAATGAATTTTCTATCGGTTTGCCTCCGTTAAGTCAGAGAGGTGACGATATTATGGTTTTTGCATATACGTTTTTGGATGTGGCAAATCAGGAATTGTCGAGGAACGTACAGGGGTTTTCTGAAGAGGTTGTAGATTGTTTCCTTACCTACAATTGGCCAGGTAATGTAAGAGAGCTTAAAAATGTGGTTAGAAGGGCGACCTTGCTTACTGAGAACCAGGAAATACAATTAAAGGCACTTCCTCTTGAAATCTCAACCTATGCCAAAGCATCAGCTATTGAAAGTTCAATTTCTCGTATCGAAAAACCGAGGGATTTGAAAAATGCAGCTCTTGAAGCTGAGTACGATGCTATTTTAAAAGTTTTAAGAGAAGTAAATTTTAATAAAACAAAGGCAGCAAAAATTCTAAATATCGACCGAAAAACGTTGTACAACAAAATGAGAGCGATTAATTTGGATACATAAAGTGTTACTGGTAGTTATTGTCATCTTTATCGGGCTATTGATCCTGGGATATCTCCTTTTTAGGAGTATGTTGGTAGTGGGTGGGCTAAGAGATGAAGTCGCAGCGCTACAAAAGCAGAATAAGTATCTTTTAGAAAGAGTTGAAGTTCTTAATCTTGCCGAGCGAATTACCCACCTTGGAAGCTGGGAGATTTTTGTAGTAAGCGGGCAAGTTAAATGGTCAGAAGAGCTTTATAAAGTGTACGGATTTAAAAATGATGATTTTTTACCTGATATACACATTAATGAACAGGTTATAGCACCTGAATATAGAGAAAAGGTATCTAAAGAATTAAAATCTGCGATTGATAATAAAACATCTTTTGCTGTTGAATACCAGATCATACAACCTTCAGGTAAAAGAAAATACGTGCTGGGTCAGGGGTTTTATATCGAGGGTGAAGACAAACTTGTTGGTACCATCCAGGACATTACTGAGTTAAAAGAAGCTGTTTTAAAGCTCAAGATAAACGAATCGTTATTAAGAGAAGCAGAAATGGTTTCGCATAGCGGAAGTTGGGAATGGATGGATGGTAAGGAGTTTATTCTTTGGTCTGATGAGATGTATAACATACATGGTTTTCTTCCTCATTCAGTATTCGTCAATTTTGCATTTTATAAAAGGCTTGTTCACGAGGATGATCTCCAGCTTTTTATGGATAACTTTTATAAGGCCAAAAAGGATAAAATCTCTTTTAAAATAAACTATAGAATTGTGTTGCCTTCAGGAGAGATCCGGCATGTGCTTACTACAGCAGAGCATAAACGAATAGGTTTAAATGATAACTATGCCTATATTGGAAACACACAGGACGTAACGCAATTAAGAGAAGCTCAGGTACAGCTTGAAGAAAAAGTAGTTGAACTGAATCGCTCTAATCAGGATTTAGAACAATTTGCTTATGTTGCATCACACGATTTACAGGAGCCTTTAAGAAAGATACAAGCTTTTGGAGACCGGCTGAAAGATAAGTATGGTGAGCAGATGAATGCAGAGGCTCAGGATTACATCGGTAGAATGAGGGGAGCCTCTGAGCGAATGCGTGCGTTAATTGATGACCTTCTGGCATTTTCCAAGCTAACAAGGGGTAGTAAAAGTTATTCTAAACTTAAACTTGGCGATGTTGTAAGAAAGACATTAAGCGATCTTGATTTTACAATAGAGCTTAAGAAAGCCATAGTTGACATTGATTTTGAAGAGGACGAAATTGAAGGTGTTGAAAGCCAGCTAGTACAACTTTTTCAAAATTTGATAGGAAATTCTTTAAAGTTCACAAGTCAAAATGAGGTTCCCAACATTTCAATATTTGGAACCACCAAGTATGGGCATGAATTGAATATAGCTGAGATTAACAAAAACCAGTTATATTGTGTTGTTAAAGTAAAAGATAATGGAATTGGTTTTGAAACCGAAGATGCTTTGAAAATATTTGACATTTTTCATCGCTTACATTCAAGAGTTGACTACGAAGGGACAGGTATTGGGTTGGCTATATGTAAGAGGATAGCGGATAATCATTCTGGTTTTATTTTTGCAGAAAGCAAACCTGGTGAAGGGACTGCTTTTGTGGTGATTCTTCCGAAGAAACAAAATAAATGAAAATAATCTGAGAATGAGGCAGGTAAGAGTTTTATTAATAGATGATGATGAAGATGATTACATCCTTACAAAGGAGGTTTTTGATCAGACTTCGGCGTCATATGAGCTGTCGTGGGTCAACAGTTATGAGAAGGGGATTTATGCCATTTTAAAGAAGCAATTTGATGTTTACCTGGTTGATTACCGATTGGGAAAGGGGACAGGAATAGATTTGCTAAATGAAGCAATTAACTCTGGATGTGAAGAACCAATAATTATACTTACAGGTAAGGGCGACTTGGTTATCGACGAACAAGCTATGAATATTGGTGCTGCTGATTACTTGGTGAAAGATGAGATAGACTCCTCCTCATTGGATAGAAGTATTCGATATTCAATTAAGGAAGCGAGCGCAACAAAGGCGTTGAAGGATAGTGAACGGAAATACAGGGCCATTTTTGAACAGGCAAAAGATCCAATTCTCGTGTCTGACTCCTCAGGAAGAATTTATGATATCAATAGTGCGGGATTAAAGTTTCTTGATTATGAGCGATCAGTAATACTGCAATTAAATACAAGTGCAATTTTTAATAATACAGAAGAAGGAGAAAGATTTAGGGAGCTAATGGAAAGCAATGGCTCTCTAAGTGGTTTTGAGTGCGAATTGATTTCAAGTAAATCAGAGGTGTACTGCTGTAGCTTATCTTCATTTATTCAAACGGATATGGTAAATGTGAAAGAGGTTTATCATACCATTATTCATGATCTGAGCCATAGAAAGAACTTAGAGGAACGATCTGTTAGCCTGGGTAAAATGTCAATTTCAGAACATATTGCAAAAGGACTTGGAGAAGAAATCAGGGATCCTTTAAGCACTATAAACCTTGCATTGGACGAACTGGCGGCTGATCCTGCAATTATTTGTAATGAAACAATTCAATCGTACCTGGAAATTATAAAAAGTAATTGCGACAGAGTGAACCAACTGATGCAAAACTTCATTTCCAGCACTGAAACAAAAACCTTAAATCTTCAGCGGCATAATATATTAACGGTAATAGAGGAAGCTATCTCTGATGTGGAGGATTTAATAGTTGGGCACAATATAAAGTTAACAAGGCAATTTCATCAATCTGAGCAGAAGGTATTACTCGATAAACCTAAAATAAAAAATGCGTTGGTTAGTGTTATTAAAAATGCGGCGGAAGCCATGCAGAGTTACCCCAAAATTATTCACATTACATGCACAGCTGATAAGGGGATGTATGAAATCGCCATAGAGGATAATGGTATGGGGGTAGATCCAAAAAATAAGGARAAGATTTTTGAACCATTTTTCACAACAAAAAAACGTGCCAGCGGATTGGGGCTTACCCATGCCCAACGTGTATTAACTACTCACAATGGTTCCATTAAACTTAAGCAACTTGCACAAGGGAGTTTATTCCTGATTCGCATTCCGATATATCATGAAGGAACGCTCTGGTTTTAACCTAAAGAATTATGTCAATATTTACATATAAGCAGAGGAATAATATCAATCTTGTAATTATAATAGCCCTGGGCTGTTTAATCGCATTTTCTTTACAAGGTATTTTTGGGTCGATATTAAGCACGCTTGTTTTGTATACATTATTGCGGCCCGCCTTTATCTACTTTGTTGACGAGAAGGGGATGAATAGACGTTTTTCGGCCATTTTATTGCTTTTTGTTTCAGTAATTGTTATCATCCTCCCTTTTTATGCATTAAGCAGTATGATGATCAATAAGATTGCGGAACTGCAGAGTGATCCATCATATTTTAAAAATGTTATTTTTAAACTAAAGCACCTGATCCCAATCGATGGGGATCTTCAAAATCTTGTTGAAGAGGGAGTGAAAAAAGCTGGGGTATGGGCCACGGAATTATTCCCTTCACTTATTACCGGAGCGTTTAATATTATTCTGGGCTTACTTTTAATGTATTTTTTACTCTACTTTATGCTGGTAGAGCGAGAAACATTTGAATCTGCTCTGGTAAAATATGCGCCTTTTAGAGAGCAAAACGCACAACGATTTGCCGAAGAAATGCGAAACACAACCTATGCAAATGTTGTAGGTCAGGGGTTTATTGCTTTGGTACAGGGATCTCTTTTGGGGCTTGCCTTTTATGTTTTAGGTTATACTGATCCGGTATTTTGGGGTGTGATAACGGCCTTTATATCGTTTGTTCCAATACTTGGGCCTCCGGTTATTTTTGTGCCGGCTGCGTTGTTGCAAGTTGCAGAAGGCAACAATTTTGCTGGCTGGGCAATGCTGATATTTGGATTTGTGGTGATCATTAACATCGACAATGTAATCCGTTTTATGATTGCAAAGCGGATTGGAAATATTCATCCCATAACCACTGTAATTGGCGTAGTTATTGGTATACCTTTATTTGGGATATTGGGGTTGGTATTTGGCCCATTATTGATATCTTATTTTGTATTATTGATAAAAATATATGAAACAAGCGCTATGGCATCTGAAAGATTGGAGAGAATTAAAACAATTTCAGAGCATGGCGAGTTATAATAATACGGAGAGCGGAAATAGAATATAAATGTTAAACATAAATTAAAATGTCATGAGTGATAATTCAAAAGTATTAATAGGGCTTTTAGCCGGTTTGGCTGCGGGTGCAGCATTGGGATTACTTTTAGCACCTGAAAAAGGAAGTGATACCAGAGATAAATTAAGTCAATCATTAAAAGATCTTGGAGATTCTATCAGAGATAAAGCCGCAGATGAAATAAACCATCTGGCCAGTTTGAAAGATAAGGTTGTAGGGTCTGTTAAAAGCAAGCTTCGTCAATCTGAAGAGGAATTTGTTGACGATGTAGAACACGCTTAATAAACAAGCTTTAAACCAGCAGCATGGAGGAAAATCACGAAAATAAGGAAAAGGGCATTGAGGACTTATATGAAGATGCAAAGAGTTATTTAGATACCAGGGTCGAGTATACTCGCTTATATCTTGTGGAGAAGATTTCGAAGATATTTGCAGATTTGGTAACCAATGCTGTAGTAGCTATATGCTTTATACTTGCTTTCTTGTTTGGTACCTTTACGTTAGCCTTATTCTTGTCAGACCTGCTTGGAAGCTATGCAAGGGGTTTTGGTTGTGTGGCATTAATCTATGTCTTTTTGGCGCTGATTGTTTATTACACGAAAGAAAAATACATCGAGAAGGCAATAATTAACTTTACTATCAGAAATTACTTTAACAAATTGGCGGATAAGGATGAAGAAGATAAGAAGATATAATATTCGGAACCTGGAAGACCTGCACGCAACGGTAGCTAGCCTAAAGGCTGAATATACAATGCAGGAAGAAGTATTGTTTAATGACACCAAAGTGTACTTCAGGCAGTTTACTTTAGGAGGATTAATTAAAAAATATGCAACTCCGTCAGCTTTTCTTAAGATGGATGATAAACTGAATCTGAGCAGTAGCGTGATGTCTTATATCTTGCCTTTTATTATGAATACTACATTATTCAGAGGATCCGGGTTTCTTACTAAAACCCTTGTTGGACTGGCATCGAATAAAGTAGGAAAAACCTTAGATGCAGAACATTTGTCAGCTATTTTTAATTCCGTTAAATCGTGGTTTACTGGTTCTAAGAAAAAGAAAGAGAAAGAAGGCGCGGATGTTGATTATGGTATTCCACCTGACAGTGAAACGTATTAAAAGAGAAAAGGGAGTTGTTTGAACTCCCTTTTCTCTTTTAACAACTAAACCGTTGTCTTTATTTTCAATTCTTTCAATTGCTTTTCATCAATTGTAGAAGGGCTATCAATCATAACATCCCTACCGGAATTGTTTTTAGGGAAAGCAATTACATCACGGATGGTATCAAGACCAGCAAAAATAGAGCATAGTCTATCGAATCCAAATGCAATGCCGCCATGTGGTGGAGCGCCAAACTCAAATGCGTCCATTAAGAATCCAAATTGCTTTTGTGCTTCTTCAGCTGAAAAACCTAAATGCTTAAACATTAATGCCTGTAAAGCCCTGTCATGGATACGAATTGAACCACCGCCAATTTCAGTTCCATTTACCACCATATCATAGGCATTTGCTCTTACTTCTCCTGGTTTAGAGTCTAAAAGATCAATGTCTTCCGGCTTAGGAGAGGTGAATGGATGGTGCATTGCGTGGTATCTCTCGGTCTCTTCATCCCATTCCAATAGAGGGAAGTCGAGTACCCATAAAGCGCTAAATTTATTTTTATCGCGTAAACCCAAACGATTCCCCATCTCTAAACGTAGCTCGCTCAATTGTTTGCGCACTTTGTCTTGAATGCCAGCCATAACTAATACTAAATCACCCGGCTGAGTATTAAACGCTGCTGACCATTTCTTTAGCTCGTCTTCATTGTAAAACTTGTCTACAGATGATTTTAATGAGCCATCTTCATTGTGTCTTAAATAAATGAGCCCTGTCGCACCAATTTGGGGGCGTTTGATGAAGTCTGTAAGCTCATCAACCTGTTTGCGGGTATAGCCGGCACAACCTTTTGCGTTAATACCAACAACCAGTTCTGCATTGTCAAAAACAGGGAAATCTTTGCCTTTAACCAGGTCGGTAATCTCAACGAATTGCATGTCAAAGCGGGTATCGGGCTTATCAGAACCATAAAAACGCATTGCATCTGCATATTGCATTCTTGGTACTTCCGGTAAATCAAAATCTTTAACTTCTTTAAATAAAGTGCGGATCAAACCTTCAAAAGTATTTAGTATATCTTCCTGCTCAATGAATGACATCTCACAGTCTATCTGGGTAAATTCAGGTTGCCTGTCAGCACGTAAATCCTCGTCTCTAAAACACTTCACAATTTGGAAGTATCTATCAAAGCCAGATACCATTAACAATTGTTTAAAGGTTTGCGGAGATTGCGGAAGTGCATAGAACTCACCTGCATTCATACGGCTTGGAACAACGAAATCCCTTGCGCCTTCAGGCGTAGATTTAATAAGTACCGGTGTTTCAACTTCTATAAAGTCTAATCCATCTAAATAACGGCGAACTGCCTGCGCCATTTTATGGCGTAATATCATGTTGTTACGAACCGGATTTCTACGCAAATCAAGGTAGCGGTATTTCATTCGTAAGTCATCACCGCCGTCAGTTTCATCATCTATTAAAAAGGGAGGTAGTTTAGCTGCATTTAATATTTCAAGGGCAGTGATTTTTATCTCAACCTCTCCTGTTGGCATTTTAAGGTTTTTGTTAGAGCGTTCTACCACCAATCCGCTGGCTTTAATTACAAACTCTCTTCCTAAACCACGGGCAGCTTCACATAATTCACGATTATCATCCATATTGAAAACCAATTGGGTAATCCCGTATCTGTCACGGATATCTATGAAGGTCATGCCTCCTAAATCTCTTGATTTCTGTACCCAACCGCAAAGGATTACATTTTCTCCTAAGTTCTTAATGGTTAAAGCGCCGCAAGTAGTTGTTCTTAACATTATTAAAATTATTAAGCGGCAAAAATATTCATTTTGAACCACATATTTTAAATGCTGGCGATTTTACTTGCTATATTTAATTGATTATCTGTTTGAATTAAGAAAAAAAGTCATGACTATGCTTAGAAGAGGTGAGGATGGTAGCCTGTAAAATCAAGAAAATGAAAATTTTTTAATACTACATGCAACGTTTTAAAAAAGTAGTTGTCATATTAAACGAATCAGAAAAACATTGGAAACAGTATACATAGATAAACACGTAGAGTTAGTTTCCGATTGCCGACAAGGCAATCGGAAAGCACAATTTGAAATTTACAAATTGTATGCTAAAGCTATGTACAATGTAGCTCTGAGGATAGTTAATCATGAAGCCGAGGCAGAAGACGTTTTGCAGGAGGGGTTTTTAGATGCCTTTACAAGAATAGAAACCTTTAGAGGCGAAACTACTTTTGGATTATGGTTAAAGCAGATCATCATTAATAAATCAATTAATCAGCTGAGGAAACGAAAAGCAGAATTTATAAACATTGATGAAGTAGATATTGCGGATACCGAGGCAGAGGATGAAGAAGATTTAGAATTTAAGGTAAATGAAATCAGAGAGGCCGTGGCCAGGCTTCCAGATGGATATAGGGTGGTGTTAACGCTGTACTTATTTGAAGGATATGACCATGAAGAAATATCACATATCCTAAAAATATCAGAAAATACATCACGTACACAGTATATGAGAGCCAAAATGAAGTTGAACGGCTTATTAGAAAAGAGAGGAGCATAAGATGAGCAAAAAGTTAGAAGAGTATATTAGAGAACATAAAAAATCTTTTGATGTTGGAACACCATCAGATCAGTTGTGGGGTAAAATTGAAACAGCATTAGACAAAGAAAAAGTAAAAAAGCCTTTGAGGGTGCCGTTGTGGTTCGCTATAGCTGCATCCCTGATCGTGGTGATGACAGTTACTTTTATATATACTTATCGTAACAGGGAAACAGGTGTAGAAATAGCCGATGTAAATCAGGGATATGCGCAGAAAGAGATGAAATTTGCCAGCCTTATTGCGCAGAAAAAAGATAGCCTGATGGTTTATGCACAGGAAAATCCAAAACTATACAGTGAGTTTAGTGCCGATTTACAAAAACTGGGCGCCGACTACGAGAACTTAAAGAAACAGTTGGAGAGCAGCCCAAATCAGAAGCTAGTTGTGAGAGCGATGGTAAAGAATCTTGAGCTTCAGCTACAGGTAATAAATCAGCAGTTATCTATTATTAACGAGGTCAGTCAATATAAAAGGGAAAATAAAATATGAAAAATTTAGGGGGAATTCTTGCAGCCCTGCTGCTTGTATCAAGCTTTGCCAATGCACAATCTGTAAATATTGAAAGTAACGGAAATACAGAACTGGCCGTTAATGTTTCGCAGAAAACAAACATCAATATTGAGGCGCCTGTAAGCTTTGTGCAAAGCACAACTGAAGCGGATGATGATCCGATGAGATCAAAAACATTCAGCAAAACATTTCCTGCAGATAATTCTGATAAAATTATACTGAGTAACCAATACGGATCAATACTGGTTAAAGTATGGGACAGAAAAGAAGTAAAAGTAGATGTTGATATTAAAGCTTACAGCAGCAATGATGCAGAAGCCCAGAAATTGTTGGATAACACTACCATAGAAGCCGGAAAATCTGGAGACCAGATTGTTTTTAAAACCACAATGGAGCAAAAAAATGGCAATTGGGGCAATGGAAGTCGAAATGGTCGAAGGTGGCGCAGAGAAGTGAAGATTAATTATGTTGTTTACATGCCCGCATCAAATGCATTAACCATGTCGCAAAATTATGGTGATGTAACTATGGGTGACCTAAACGGGCCACTCTATGTAAAAGTACAATATGGCAATTTCAAAGCGCAGAACTTAAATAGCACCAATAACTACATCTCTGTTCAGTATGGCAACAATAATGTTCAATCTGTAAACAAAGCCATTGTGAAACACCAATATGGATCGGGATTAACTATAGGCGCAGCCAATACGCTTGACATCGATGCCCAATATGCCGCAGTTAATGTAACCAACATTAAAGGAAATGCAATTATTAAGCAACAATATGGTTCAGGCCTTACCCTAGGATCTGTAGAAAACCTTGACCTTGATGTTCAATATGCGAATGTTAATATAAATGCCATTAAGGGAAATGCCAAAATCAGACAGCAATATAACAATATCAGCATTTCATCAGTAGGCAATCTGGATCTGAATGCCCAATATACAAGCGCCAGCATTGGAACTTTAAGAGGCGATGGAAAGTTCGATATGCAATACAACAAACTAAGTATTGATGAGGTAACCAATGGTTGCAAATTGCTAACTGTTGACGGTGGATACCTAGGTATCTCTATTAATTTTAACAATTCATTTAATGCCGATTTTGATGTGCATACCAGCTATGCTTCATTTAATTATGGCGACAGGGTTTCTGCAAGAATTACTGATGGAGGAGATAGAGGGTCGACAACTAAAAACTATACCGGTAAAATAGGTAATGGAGGTGGTGCCAGAGTAAAGGTCAATTCTGATTACGGGTCAGTATCATTTAAATAAAATTATAAACCAAACACTACAAAAGCTTGTTGATAATTCAGCAAGCTTTTTTTATATCTTAGCTTCAAAATATAATTTAAAAACTATGGAATTTTTGAGCAGCCCGGAAGCTTGGATATCACTACTGACCCTGACCGTTTTAGAGATCGTTTTGGGGATAGATAACATTATCTTTATTTCTATCCTGTCGGGCAAATTGCCAGCTGATCAGCAAAAAAAAGGCAGACAATTGGGCTTGGCTCTTGCAATGATTACCCGTGTTCTTTTATTATTGTCACTTACCTGGGTGATGACATTAACATCCGAATTGYTTAATCTAGGCAATTTAATAGGTGTTTCTAACGCAGAATGGTTAGCAAAACTTTCGATATCGGGGCGTGATCTAATCCTTATTGTAGGGGGGCTCTTTTTAATTTATAAGAGTACTCATGAAATACATGATAAACTGGAAAGTGAAGAAGAAAAAGAAATAAAGGGGAAGGTTCACTCCTTTGCCGGTGTAATCATTCAAATTTTGCTTTTAGATATTGTATTTTCTTTAGACTCGGTAATTACTGCCGTAGGCATGGCAGAACACGTTGAAATAATGATTGCTGCAGTTGTTATTGCTGTGATTATAATGATGTTCTCGGCTAGTGCAATCAGTAATTTCGTAAACGATCATCCTACTGTAAAAATGCTTGCTTTGTCATTCCTGTTGTTAATTGGTGTTTCGCTATTGGCAGAAGGTTTAGATCAGCATATTCCTAAGGGATATATTTATTTCGCTATGGCTTTTTCAGTTTTAGTAKAGATGCTGAATTTGAAAATGAAGAAAAATGCGAAAAAACCTATTGAGTTGAGAAATACCCCTCGTGAAGAGGAAACTAAAAACTAATACCATTAATGATTTCTTTTTTTGAAGCCTCCCTTGCTGAGCTTTCCATACATAGAATTGGAAATAAATCGCAAGACGAATTTTACGTGTTGTCTGAGCAGTCTGTAGCAATACAAGACAATATGTTGAGCAACCTATTACAGCAGTATTTTCTTGGTCCGTACGAAAAGGTAAACGAGATTTATCGTTTCTTTCATCCCAACTCAGATCTGAACTTAAATGAAGTATATCATTTTGCGTCAGAAATATTTGAAAAAGGCGAAACCTTTCACGAAAACAGTAAAGAACTTGCTAAATACCTGTACGATGTATCAGGGCATCCGAAAATAAAATCGGGAGAGCTTTATCTTGCCTATTTCGAAAATGTGCAGATAGAAGGTGAGCTTCATGATGCTATTGGTATCTTTAAATCAGAAACTAAAGAGACTTATTTAAAAGTATATCCAGAAAATAGCGGATTTGGTTTAAGCTACGAACAGGATGCTATTAACATCAATAAGCTTGATAAAGGCTGTCTTATTTTTAATACCGATAAAGAAGAAGGCTTCAGAGTAGCGGTGATAGATCAAACAAACCGTAGTGCAGAGGCTGTTTACTGGAAAGATGAGTTTCTGAAATTGAAAACGAGAAATGATAATTTCAACCAGACAAACAATGTATTGGGTGTATACAAAAACTTTGTTACGGAGAAACTGGATCAGGAATTTGATATCTCTAAGGCCGATAAAATAGATTTATTAAACAAGTCTATGAAATACTTTAAAGAGAAAGAAAGCTTTGATATTGATGAGTTCTCGAATGAAGTTATTGGCAATTCTGAAGGGATTGAGGCCTTTAAAAACTATAAGAAAAATTACGAAGAAGAATTTGATGCACCTATTCCAGATAGTTTTGATATCTCAGGCGCTGCGGTAAAGAAACAGGCGCGTGTTTTTAAAAGTGTGCTTAAACTGGATAAGAACTTTCATATTTATATCCATGGAGATAAAGAGCTGATAGAAAAAGGTTTCGACGATGATAAATCTATGAATTACTATAAGGTTTATTTCAGAGAGGAAGAGTAACCGGCTTTGGCATTATAGTTAAAATGTTTGTCGGTAATTAATAAATAATTGTAGTTTAGTGGTAAGCCAAATATCCTAAACTATAATATGAACGTTGAACCACAAAAGAATAGCATTTTCAAAGTAATTGGGGCGTCGTCCCTGGGTACACTAATCGAATGGTATGATTTCTACATTTTCGGCAGTCTGGCCACCATTATCGGATCACAGCTTTTTCCTGCAGATGCAGGAGCTTCAGCATTAATAAATACCCTTGCAATATTTGCTGCTGGGTTTATTGTGCGGCCGTTTGGTGCTTTGGTGTTCGGCCGTTTGGGCGATCTTATTGGTCGAAAATATACTTTTCTTTTGACTCTGGTACTCATGGGTGGATCAACCTTTCTTATTGGGCTTATCCCGTCCTATTCCAGTATTGGTTATGCTGCGCCAATTTTGGTGTTGATTTTACGATTGATACAAGGCCTTGCCCTTGGTGGTGAATATGGCGGAGCCGCTACTTATGTGGCTGAACATGCCCCTGCAAATAAACGTGGTTTCTTTACCAGCTGGATTCAAACTACGGCAACCGGAGGATTGTTCCTTTCATTAGGGATAATTGTGTTAACTAAAAACCTGCTAGGTGCCGAAGATTTTGCTGCCTGGGGTTGGAGAGTTCCATTCCTATTATCCATTTTACTGGTAGGCGTTTCCATTTACATCAGAATGAAAATGCATGAGTCGCCAATGTTTACTAAATTAAAAACAGAGGGCAATATATCTAAAAATCCATTGAAAGAAAGCTTTAGCCACAAAGCAAACTTTAAAATGGTGCTACTGGCTCTTTTTGGTGCAACCATGGGGCAAGGGGTTATTTGGTACACCGGTCAGTTTTATGCCCAATCATTTATTGAAAACACTTGTAAGGTCGATTTTAACGACTCCAGATACATTCTTTTGTGGGGTATAGCCTTTGCAACGCCTTTCTTTGTAATATTCGGTTCATGGAGCGATAAGGTGGGTCGAAAGTGGATTATGCTGACAGGGATGTTGCTGGGGATTATCTTTTACCGGCCAATATATCAGATATTCCTTGATGATACAGATGTAACCAAGATCGAGCAGAAAGATATTAAAGAAATTTCCAATCCTGCGGTAACAAAAACCTTGATTGAGAATACTTCAGATAGTTTAATTACCACCGCATCTCAGGTTACTTTATTAAGTGGAGCGTCGTTTACAAAAATACAGGCGCATACTAAATACGCTGATTTAAGTAAGCCTGAAAGTATTTCGCCTGATGCTTTTAAGGATAAAAAGCTTTCTACTCCTGTTTTCTGGAAATTTGTGTTCCTTATTTTCTTTCAGATTTTGCTGGTAACAATGGTATATGGTCCTATCGCTGCATTTTTAGTAGAGTTGTTCCCAACCAAAATAAGATATACATCCATGTCGCTGCCATACCACGTGGGTAATGGCGTATTTGGGGGGTTGGTGCCGTTTATTGCAACGCTTATAGCTAGTTTCTCGGGTTCTACGCCATTATCTGGCTTGTGGTATCCAATTGGAATAGCCGCATTAAGTTTTATTATAGGGGCGATTTATTTATCGAATAAAAAGCCGGACCATGGCGAGGCTGATCATTAATCAATTAAAAGAGAAATTACCATGAACGGATTAAAAAAAGCATTAGGAATATTCTGGATCTTACTAGGTCCGGCATCTATCATATTTATGTTTATACAGGCTATTGAAAAAGTAGGCCTTGCCCCAGAAGGAGTGGCAAAAACAAACACAGCTTTACAGTGGGGTATTATCCTGTTTATTTTTATCCCCATCAGTGCAGGGCTTGTTGTTTTCGGCTACTATGCCCTAAAAGGGGAGTACGATAAACTTCCGGAAGATTAGTCTACAATACCCTTAAGAGCAAGCCTTTTAAATACTCACCTTCTGGAAAAGAAATGCGCACAGGATGATCTTCGGGCTGACTAAACTGCTTAATGATTTGCACTTCCTTACCTGCATCTAATGCTGCCCAGGCGATAATCTGTTTAAAAGTTTCAAGATCTACTGCACCAGAGCACGAGAAAGTAGCAAGGATACCACCGCTTTCAAGCAGAAGCATGCCAAGTCTGTTTAAGTCTTTATAGGCACGTGCAGCTCTGTCTAATGCAGAACGTGATGGTGCATATTTTGGTGGATCAAGTACTAAAACATCAAATTTCTTACCCTCTTCTTTAAATACACGCAGTTGCTTGTTTACGTCGGATTGGATGCTGGTTTGTTTATCCTGCGAAAGTCCGTTAAGCGTAAGATTGTGCTGCAGTGTTTCTATGGCAAGAGCAGAGCTGTCTACACTGGTTACATGAGATGCACCTTGTTTTAAGCTGTTTAATGAAAAACCACCGCTATAACAGAAACAATCCAATACCGTTTTGTCCTTAGTATATTCCGCAAGAATTAATCTGTTGTCTCGCTGATCGCAATAGAAGCCTGACTTTTGCCCATCCGCAATATTGATGTGGTAAACAACTCCATTTTCCTTCACTTCAATAAACTCGGGAGGTGTCTCTCCCCATAACAACCCTTGTGTAACCTCCAGGTTTTCGTGTTTACGTGCTCCGGCATCGCTTTTATCAAATATTCCGATGGGGTTTAACTCTTCCCTTAAAATATCGATGATATCATCTTTTACTGTTTCTATACCTGCACTTAAAATCTGCAAGGAAAGGAAATCAGCATATTTGTCTACAATTAAGCCCGGTAAAAAATCAGCCTCACTAAATACAAGCCTGCAGGTATTGGTATTCTCACTTAATACGTGTTTGCGGGACGCAATTGCGCTTTTAAGCTTTTGCTGATACCAGGCTTTGTTTACTTCGGTATTTTGGTCCCATTCTAGCAGGCGCAATGCCACTCTGGATTGGTCGTTGTAATAGGCATAAGCCAGAAACTCTTTCTCTGCCGACCATACTGATACAATCTCGCCATTTAAAGGCTTACCTTTAACTTTATCAAGTGCACCGGAAAAAATCCAGGGGTGGCGAAGTACGGCAGCTTTTTCTTTGCCTTTTTTGAGTATTACATCGATCATGGCACAAAGATAAAAAAAAGGGGGGCTAGCAGCTACTTTTCTTTGCTTAATGCCATTTTTATAGCTAACGAAGCCAAAACACTTGCCATAAACCATTTCTGGATTTTTACCCAGCCCGGGCTTTTTGAAAAGAACAGCGCGACTTTTGAGGCAGTTAGTACGATGATAAAGTTAATCGTAAAGCTGATGCTTACTTGGGTAATGCCGAGTTGCAGGCTTTGTATGAATACAGAACCATATTCCTGTTTTATAAAGTAAGGAAAAAAAGATAAATAGAATACAGCAACTTTAGGATTCAATACAGTGGTTAATACCCCGATTTTGAACAATTTGGCTGGTTTGTCATTAGCCAGGTCTTGTCTGACTTCAAAAAGACTTTTTCCGTTTGGCTTAATTGCCTGATAGGCCAGGTACAACAGATATAGTACCCCCAGTGTTTTAATGGTAGTGTATACAAAAGGGACGGCAAAGAGTACAGCTGTTAGACCTGCAGAAACCATAACAATGTGAAAGAGAAAACCAGATATGATTCCTGCCAGTGAAATTAACCCCGATCGTTGTCCCTGGGTAATGGAACGGGATATTAAATAGATCATATTTGGACCGGGGCTGATCACAAGGATCAACGCGGCCAGGGCAAAATAGGAAATCTCTTTAAACGGTATCATTGGGGTTGGAATTGTTATGTTAAGGGGCCTTGCTTTACAAATATATGCAGAAGAGCAGAGATATGATAGGCAGTATTGCCGAGAAGTTGTAATTTTATCGCATGGAAGAAATAACCTGGAATGATTTTGAAAAAGTAGAACTTCGGGCAGGAACTATTCTTGAAGTCTTTGATTTTCCGGAGGCGAGGAAGCCAGCTTATAAAGTAAAGGTAGATTTTGGCGCGCTTGGAATCAGAATGAGTAGTGCCCAGATTACAGCACATTATACTAAAGAAGAGTTGGTTGGTAAACAAATAGTAGGAGTGGTTAATTTTCCTAAAAAACAGATAGGGAAATTTATGTCAGAGTTCTTGGTAACAGGCTTTGCTGACGAAAATGGAGATATTGTATTAACAGCCCTAAATGGTAAAGTGCCTAATGGCAGTAAATTGTGCTAAATGAGTTATTATAATTTTTCAGAAGAAGAGAACCCTGCCGCAGAAGACGAGCATTACATGCTTTTAGCGCTTCAGGAAGCTCAAAAAGCATTTGACGCAGAAGAAATCCCAATTGGAGCAATAGTGGTATGTAAGGGCAGGATAGTGGGGCGCGGGCATAATTTAACCGAACAGTTAAATGACGTAACTGCACATGCAGAAATGCAGGCATTTACAGCAGCTTCGCAAACTCTTGGTGGCAAATATTTAAAAGATTGCACCCTGTATGTAACCGTTGAGCCTTGTGTAATGTGCGCAGGCGCAAGCTATTGGGCACAAATAGGTCGCATCGTTTACGGTGCCCCGGAACCAAAAAGAGGTTTTACGACCAAAGGAGCATCTTTATTGCATCCAAAAACAATTCTGCAAGGAAATGTTTTGGCCATGCAATGCGGAAATCTGATGAAACGGTTTTTTATAAATAAAAGGGGTTAATATTGACAAATAATTGAACAAAACTTAACCTCCGAATGTTATATTTGCTCAGTTGAATTGTTTTCTGGTGTTTAATCCTAAACTTTTGAAACACAATTGAACCAGGATTGTCCGAAAATATTTTTTAAACTTAAATCATAAATAATATGGCTTTTGAATTACCTGCGTTACCATACGCAACAGATGCATTAGAACCGCATATCGATAAACAAACTATGGAAATTCACCATGGTAAACATCACCAGGCTTACGTTACCAACTTAAATAAAGCTTTAGAAGGCAAGCCGGAAGCTAGCCAAAGCATCGAAGAAATCGTTAAAAACATTTCTAAATTTCCTGCTGCTGTTAGAAACAATGGCGGCGGTCATTATAACCACTCTTTATTCTGGGAAGTTATTGGTCCAAATAAAGGCGGCGAGCCTAAAGGTGAATTAGCTGAAGCAATCAATGCAGCTTTTGGATCTTTCGCTGATTTCAAAACTAAATTTGCTGAAGCAGGTGCAACCCGTTTTGGTTCAGGATGGGCTTGGTTAAGCGTTGGTGCTGATAAAAAATTAGTAGTTTCTTCTACTCCTAATCAAGATAATCCATTAATGGATATCGCTGAAGTAAAAGGTTCACCAATTTTAGGTATGGATGTTTGGGAACACGCTTACTACTTAAAATATCAAAACAGACGTCCTGATTATATTGCAGCTTTCTGGAATGTAGTTAATTGGGATGCTGTTGCAGAACGTTTCAAAAAAGCATAATTTACATAAACTTCCGTCAGACGGAAACTATATAAAAGGCCCCGATGCGAATCATAGGGGCCTTTTTTGATTTGCGTTATCTGAACAAATGAACAGTCTATTAAAATATATTCATTCGCTAACGGCGTTTTCTGATAAAAGCTGGGAATTGCTTCAACCTGCGTTAAACAAAAAAGAGTTGAAGAAAAATGAGTTCCTATTAAAAGAGGGACAGGTCTGTAA